>JAGXRZ010000069.1 GCA_018335585.1 Selenomonadales bacterium | reverse complement strand
GCAAAAACTCGCCCCAATGTGAGGGGCGAGTTATCTCGCGGTACCACCCTAGTTTGCCTTGCGGCCTCTTGGGACTATAACGGCGTCACCGTCTGCGCTCCTCGCGCGCCGCCTTCGAAGTGGACTTCATGCAAACTTACTGACTAGCTCGCACCGACCGCTAGCTCTCTGAACAGCTGCTCGCACTACTCGCTTCTGCGCTGCGTTTCAATGATTTTAGCATATCCACAGCGGGCGCGCAACTTGTGCTCGCCTCATTTGACGTAATTTTGCATCTTTAGCCGGCGCAGCAAAAGCGACCATTCGCAGCAGGGAACTTGCGGCGGACGAAGAATACAATATACAAAACACAGTTAAGGGGGCCTATTCATGAAGAAGCTCGCGGAACGCGCGCTAAACATTACTCCTTCCGTCACACTCAGTATAGACACCAAAGCCAAGCAAATGGCGGCCCAGGGCATTAAAGTAGTTAACTTTGGTGTGGGCGAACCGGATTTTGACACCCCCGCCCATATTGCTAGAGCCGGTATCGTTGCTATTGAGGCCGGGCAGACGCGCTATACGCCGTCAAGCGGCACTGAAAAACTTCGCCAGGCTATTTGCCAGAAACTAAGCAGTGAAAACCAGCTTACTTACAGCCCGACGCAGATAGTAGTGTCTAACGGCGCGAAACACAGCATCTATAACGCTCTGTTGGCTCTGTGCGACCCGGGCGACGAAGTCATTGTCCCTGCGCCCTACTGGGTAAGTTACCCTGAGATGGTCAAGATGGCGGGCGGCGTGCCCAAAATCCTTGATACCCGCGAAGACGAAGATTTTAAAGTGCGCCCCGAGGAACTGCGTGCCGCCATCACGCCGCGCACTAAAGCGCTTATCCTTAACTCCCCAAGCAACCCCACCGGCATGGTCTATACGGCGAGCGAACTTAAAGTCATCGCGGACATCTGTGTCGAGCACCAAATCTATGTTATCTCCGATGAAATCTACGAGAAGCTTATTTACGACGGTGCAAAACACGTGAGCATTGCTTCTTTCGGTGCCGACATAAAAGAACTAACCATTGTGGTAAACGGCATGTCTAAAGCGTACGCCATGACCGGTTGGCGGATTGGCTACACCGCCAGCAATTCGGGCCTAGCGGCGGCCATGGGCAGCCTGCAAAGCCACGCGACCTCTAACCCAAACTCTATCGCGCAGGCGGCCAGCGTGGAGGCTTTGTGTGGGCCACAGGAGGCCATTGGTGTAATGCTACAGGAATTTGAGCGCCGCCGTCGCCGCATGGTGGAGCTTCTTAACGGACTCCCCGGCGTATCCTGCCGCATGCCCCAGGGTGCGTTCTACGTAATGGCTAATATTGCCGGGCTGCTCGGGGCCTCATACGACAAGGAGATAATTCTCGACGACGTAAGGCTGGCAGGTGTAATGCTCGAAAAAGCGCACGTGGCGGTAGTGCCGGGCTCCGGCTTTGGTGCGCGCAATTATATCCGCCTCTCTTACGCGACGTCAATGGAGAACATCGAAATCGGCCTAGGTCGCATGAGAAGTTTTCTGCAATCCTAGACTAAAGAACGGGCTACGCAATCGCGCAGCCCGTTTCGCACTATTTGCTTTACATTACCACGCCGTACTGACCGAGCAACCGCGCTAGTTCCACGCGCAACTGCTTGCGCGCGCGGTAGAGCTTACAGCGAATAGCCTCTACCGAGCAGGCCATGTGCCCTGCCATCTCCTCGTATGACAAACGCTGCAGGTCTTTTTGCACGATAAGCTTCCTGTAGGCTGCCGGCAGACGGCTGAAGGCATCGTCGATGCACTTGCGTACGTCCTCTATTTCCCATTTCTTCTCGAGCGCGGCCACATCTAACCACGCGGGTGGCCGCAGATTGAGCAGTTCGCGCAGGTCTAATGTCTGGAGCGAGACAGAGGGCGTGCGCTTCTTTTTGCGCAGCAAATCGACGTGATGATTCTCCATAATGCGCAGGAGCCATGTACTAAACGAGGACTCGCCGCGAAACTCGCTCACCCGCGCCCACGCTCGCGTAAAAGACTCTTGCACAAGGTCTTCGGCATCTTGCCACGAGCGAGTGAGCGTGATGGCGCGGCGCCCTGCTATCGCCCAATACTTGTTGACCATTTCCTCAAAGGCCGCCTTGTCGCCCCTACGCAAACGTTCCAGTAGCTCCGTCACTGTTCTAAGCCCCCCTTCTTGGGCACCCTAAGCTTGGTGATGCTTATGCCCCCGAGACTACACGCGCAGTCGGCAATCTTTGCTTCCCTTGCTGTTGTTACTATTCTGTTTCTCGGGTTAAATACCCTCTTGGCCTTGCCTCCATTTGTGCAAAGAGAAGCGAGCCTTGTCTTTGCCCGCGATGGGACGCTGCTTACGCGCATTTTTGTGGAAAATCGCGAGGTTATTGGCATAGGAGATGCACCCGAACATCTGCTGCAGGCCATTGTCGCCACAGAGGACGCGCGTTTCTATCGGCACTTTGGCCTTGACCCCATCGGTATCGGCCGGGCTCTGTTGGAAGCGCTGCGCAGGCGCCGCTTTGTTGAGGGAGCGAGCACGATTACCCAACAACTAGCGCGCAACCTCTACGACCTCCCCATGGAGCGCACCTTGCGCCGCAAGCTCAAGGAAGCGTATTTGGCGATTCTCTTAGAGCGGCACTACACGAAGCAAGAGATTCTTGAGCTGTACATTAACGAAATCTACATGGGTCATGGCACTTACGGCGTAGAAGCCGCCAGTCGGCACTACTTTAACAAGCGGACACGAGACCTAAATCTGGCCGAGGCGGCAATGTTGGCCGGGCTTATCCGCGGGCCGGAATGGTATTCGCCGCGCGCTAACTTAGACCGCGCCGAGGCACGTCAGGCGTGGGTGCTAGAGCGCATGGTAACCGAAGGGTATATAACTGCGAACGAGGCGACCGCTGCCAAAGAGGCCGCAGTTGTGCTAGCAGATGCACCTCGCGCCGCAGTCGGGGGAGAACTGCTCAGGAGTTACATCAGGACCTCCCTAGAACAGCATATGCCAAACGGCAGTGCGCTAGCCGCAGTTGCCGGGCTCCGCATCTTTACGACGTTAGACACCTCCATGCAGGCGGCCGCCGAGTCTGCACTGGCACGCCTGGCCGACCTGACCGAAAACAGAACAGGCCAAAACGGAGTAATACAGCCGCAAGGCGCACTGGTTGCACTAGATCCAAAGACGGGCGAAATCAGAGCCTTGGTGGGCGGGCGCGGCAATGCGCCACCGGGCTTTAACCGCGCCGTAGAGGCGCTGCGACAACCCGGGTCGGCCTTTAAGCCCTTTGTCTACGCTACCGCTCTACAGCAAGGGTTAACGTTCGCCAGCCAAATAACCTGCGAGCCAATCAGCTTTCCGGAGCCGGAGGGCCCGCCGTGGGCGCCTGCGGATTTTGGCGGGGAGTTCCATAACCGGCCGCTCTGCTTGCGCGAAGCGCTTGTAGTCTCCTGCAACGTAGTGGCCGCGCGGCTTATCCAGCAAGTGACGCCTAGAGCTGCGGCCGCTATGGCGGAGCGACTCGGTCTGAGGACGCCGCTTCGCCCGGTGTTGTCGTTGGCGCTAGGAACCTCGGAGACAACGCCGCTCGTTATGGCGCAGGCTTTCGCTCCCTTTGCCAATGGCGGACGCGTGCTGGCGGGACACATAACCGACCCTATCGTCCGTGTTGAAACACGCGCGGGACGCGTCGTTAAGGAAGCACGCCCCCGGCTAGTATCTGGTGCGCTCGACCCGCGCATCGCTTACCTAGTTACCAGTGCGCTCAGGGACGTTATCGCCTCGCCGCAAGGCACAGGACGAGGCGTCCTAAGAACTTTCACCCGGCCGGCGGCGGGGAAAACAGGCACTTCCGAAGACATGC
>JAGXRZ010000068.1 GCA_018335585.1 Selenomonadales bacterium | reverse complement strand
TGGCTATGATGGACGCACAGTCTATGGGGCACTTGTTGATTATCGCCTTTATTCTTATCGGCAATGCAGCCTACTTGGTCACTAAGTTTACCAAGAAGGACTAGGCCTCTCTCCTCGACTCACCACATTTAAGGAGGTGACACTAGATGTTTTCGACTAACCTATGGCATTGGGTTATGGCTGCCGCCATTTTGTCTATATTCTCCTTCCTGTATAGGGAGAATGCGATTTATCGCTTGGCGGAGCACATTTTCGTAGGCGCAGCGGCCGGGCATACGCTCGGCATGGCCATCGGCAATATTCACCGCTTCGGCTGGGTGCCGCTCACTACTAAAGACCAGTGGTCGCTTATTGTGCCGCTTATCCTCGGGGTGATGCTGTACGCGCGCTTTATTAAGGGCTTTGCTTGGGTCAGCCGCTGGCCGATTGCCTACTTGGTGGGTAACGGCGTGGGACTCTCTCTCTACACAGCCCTAAACTCGCAGGCCATCCTGCAGGCTAGAGCGTCGATGATTGACTTTATCGTGCATGACCAAACCGGCAAGTTCCTGCTCAACAGATCGTTCGATAACTTCATTATGGTCTTTGGCGTGTTGGCGGTGCTGACGTACTTCATCTTCTCGATTAAGCAGAGCGCGCCGCTAAAAACTGTGTCGCACGCGGGTCGCTGGCTGATGATGGTGACTTTCGGTGTATCGTTTGGCAACGTTGTCGCCGGTCGTATCTCGCTCGCACTAGGCCGCTTAGTAGACCTCTACGACGTTTGGCTAAAGATAATGTAGCGCTAAAAGAGTCCTTGGCCAACAAGCGCCAAGGACTCTTTTCTTTTGGGAGGGCCGTGTATGCTTGCCTGTAACAGCATTCGTACTTTTGCTGCCGCCTATATTCTGCGTGGAGACGACTGGCTGATGCTAAAGCGCTCGCCTACGCACACGCTTTTCCCCAACACCTGGGCGCCTGTTGGCGGGCATGTAGAGGTACAAGATAAGTGTAACCCCATTAATACCGTCTGGCGAGAACTAGCAGAAGAGGCGAACCTCTCGCGCAGTGACGTGACCGACCTTAGGCTTAAGTACATTACTTTGCGCGTAAAAGGCCAAGAGCTAAGGCAGCTCTATTTGTTTTTTGGGCAAACGGAGCGTGCCTCGTTTGACCATTGCCGCGAGGGCGAACTTCACCTCGTACATAAATCGCAAGTTCTGCTGCGGCCGCTCGGCGCAGTTAATAAGCTTACTTTGGAGTATCACTTTGCTCGGGGCGCGGCCCAAACCGAGGTGATGGTCGGCGTAGTTCACGTCGCTCGCGGACTGCCGGCAGTCGCCTGGTCGCCCCTGCAGGACTGGGGCACGGAACCGGAGTGAGGGAATGCCTAGTGGGCACTCCCCTCTACTAGGAGCCAGCAGCCAGGAGCCAACAACCCCTTATCGCCCTACGTTATATCCTCAAGTTGCCTACCGTGCGCGGGCAGGCGATAACGTCGCGAATATTTGACACACCCGTCACATACATGACCAAACGCTCAAAACCCACGCCATAGCCGGAATGCTTGACGCCGCCGTATTTGCGCAGTTCTAAGTACCACCAATACGGCTCAAGCGGCATCTTAAGCTCCTGCATACGAGACACCAGCGTGTCGTAGCGCTCCTCACGTTGACTAGCCCCGACAAGTTCCCCAATGCCGGGGACGAGCAGGTCTGTCGCCGCAACGGTGCGCCCGTCGTCATTTTGGCGCATATAGAAAGACTTTAGGTCTTTTGGGTAGTGGGTGACAAAGACAGGTCGCTTGTAGACCTCTTCGCTCAGGTATCGCTCGTGTTCGGTCTGGAGGCCCTTCTCCCAGGCCACCTCAAACTCAAACTGGCGGCCCGACTGCTGCAACAGTGCAATTGCCTCTGTGTACGTAATTTCGGCGAACTCCGAGTTAACGACGTTTTGCAGGCGTTCCAGGAGCCCTTTGTCGACAAATTCGTTAAAGAACTCCATCTCCTCCGGACATTCGCGCAGTACGTAGGCGACGACGTACTTAATAAGCGCTTCAATATTGGCCATGTTTTGACTCAGATCCGCAAAGGCAAGCTCCGGCTCAATCATCCAAAATTCGGCCGCGTGTCTTGACGTGTTGCTGTTTTCGGCGCGGAAGGTGGGGCCAAATGTATAGACGTTGCGAAAAGCTAGGGCAAAGATTTCTGCCTCTAGCTGACCGCTCACGGTAAGATAAGCTTCCCTACCAAAGAAGTCGTGCGCAAAATCCACTTTGCCATTCTGCCTGGGTAGGTTTAAGAGGTTAAGCGTGGTGACTCTAAACATTTCTCCCGCGCCCTCAGCGTCGCTACCCGTGATAATGGGGGAGTGGACATAGACAAACCCTTGCTCCTGAAAGAAGCAGTGGATAGCATGCGCCAGTACGGAGCGCACCCTAAATACGGCAGAGAACAGGTTCGTGCGCGGGCGCAGATGGGCAATCTCGCGCAGGTATTCTAGGCTATGCCTCTTCTTCTGCAGAGGGTAGTCGCTAAGCGACTCGGCCTCCACGGTAATAGCCTGTGCGTGAATCTCAAAGGGTTGTTTCGCCGCCTGACTAGCTACGACCTTACCGCGCACAGTGATGGCCGTGGCAATAGGCAGCTTGGTCAGCGCGCCGAAATCAGCATGCGCGGCATCAAGAACTACCTGCACATTCCTAAAGAACGTGCCATCATTAAGCTCGATGAACCCAATCGTGTTCGAAGCGCGCACGGTGCGTATCCAACCTTCGACTACTACCTCTTGATTGAGATATGCTGCCGTCTCGCGATAGAGGCTCTTTACACTGATAACTGCCATTGCACAAACTCCCTTCAGAGCCGCGGTCATTTTTTGAATAGCACGAGTATACTTCTAGCGAGTAGGGGAGTCAAGGTGCGGATTTCACAGCAGTGTGCTACACTAAGCCCAAACCTAAGGAAAGCGAGGCCCAAGTTATGCCGTATAGGCAACCGCCATGGAAGGAACGTCAATCGCCAAGTAAACCCGAACTAGGGCAGCAACCGCGTCGGCGCAGGGAGGACACTAGGCAAGAGCCCAGGCCCGTTGCCGAACGCGAGCCGCTGCAGCACGAGAGGCCCGACAGGCGGCACCGAGCACCGCGAGGCATAAACTACAGCCAAGATACTACTACACCACCCGCCGGCGATAAGCCTGCCTGGCGGAGAAAGAGCGACCGCAGACAACTGCCGATTGGCTCGGAGTCTCGGTATGACAAAGCGCCCCGACCCGCGCGCACGCAGCGCATTGAGGCGGCCTACCGTGTAGCTGACGCTAAGGCTGCTGTCCGCCACGCGCACGACGCACCTAAGGAACGCGGCGAACGCGGTAGAACTACCCATTGGGGAGAGGTCGCCGAGTGGTACGACCGCCTGGTGGGTGATGAGGGCAGCGACTTTCAGCGCGAGGTGATTATGCCGGGAGTGCTGCGCATGCTCGAACATCGCAAGGCGCACGCGTCGGAATACCTCGTACTCGATTTAGCTTGCGGGCAGGGCGTGCTGGGGCGCTTCCTCGCCCGCGAGGGCTGCCGGGTAGTAGCCATTGACGCGGCCGAGCCGCTTGTCGCTCGCGCGCGTCAACGCAACAAAACCGATAAGCTGCCCATTAACTATGTAGTGGCCGACGTTACGAAGCTGCTTGATGAAACAGGTCGCCCCCGGCTGAGCTTGCTGCCTGAGTCATTTGACGCCGTAACCGTCGTGCTGGCCATCCAGAACATCACGCCCCTCTCTGCGGTCTGGCAAGCTTGTCACCGCTTGTTAAAGCCAAACGGCAGGTTAGTAGTTGTCATGATGCACCCGTGTTTTCGCGTACCACAGCATGCGGATTGGCACTATGACTACGACGCGAAAGTGCAGTCTCGTATCGTACGCAAATACATGAGTAGTCTCGATGTGCAGATTAAGATGCATCCCTCCCACACCGCCCATGGCAAAAAGCCGCCCGTGACCACGCACTTTCACCGACCCTTGCAAGCGTACATCAATACGCTAGGTAATGCCGGCCTCTACATTGACCATATGGAGGAATGGACCAGCCCGAAGACCGACGAACCCGGCCCGCATAAAGCCGCTAAGGATGCCGCGCGCAAGGAAATACCGATGTTTATGGCGATAAGGGCGAGGAAGGGGTGAGAGTGCCCAGTGCTCAGTGCCTAGTGCCCAGTAGAGCGGTATCGCAGCGGTGCCCGCTCTCCTTTGACCTTTTACCTTGTACCTTTCCACCCGTTCTGCTCACCGCTCAAAGCTCAAAGCTCAAAGCCCGTCCCCCTAGCGCTAACGCCTAGAGCCTATATTCGCGCTCGACGGAATTTGTTCACTTGAAGCAGGATTTTTGCGGACGATAGCTAATAATAGTAGTTGAGAAGAATCAGAGGGAGCGCGGAACTTCCAGCCGCCAGGTCAAAGGGGAGCTAGCACCCCCCGTTCTACTGAGCACGAAGCACGGAGCACGAAGCACGCTCCCTCCGCCAGCAGCCAGCAGCCAGCAGCTAGGGAGCCAGCATCCCCCCACAACACACACAAAGGAGG
>JAGXRZ010000067.1 GCA_018335585.1 Selenomonadales bacterium | reverse complement strand
GGAGGTAAAGCACACACCCTACCGCCCCGTAGAAGGGCACAACCGCAGCCGCCGTCGCTGTACTCAACGCAAAGGCTAACGCGGTGTGCAAGGCAGAGGGTTTGTCACGCATGAAAGCCACATAGAAGGTAGCTCCGGAGGCTAACAGCAGAGAGAAAACGAAGCTGACAAGTGCATCCGGCAAGCTACCCGCCTCCACATCGCATTATGCGTTTACATTTGCGCTAACAACCAGTTACAATTGGGGTGACGCGAATTCTTAGGAAAGGGTGTTTTGCAAATGGCTCTTAACCAAAACTGGGACCTCGAGTCGATTTTCCCGGGGGGCAGTAGTTCGCAAGCGTACATAGCTTACCTAGACTCGCTTGACGCGGCGCTAAAGTCCTTGCTCGCCGAAACGTCCGGTGCCGCTCCGGCAGACGCAGAGCAGTGGGTAGTGCTGCTCGACCGCGTACAGGACTTGGCAAAAAAAGTGCGACATGCCGGTGCCTTTGTGGGTTGCCTGACGGCACAGAATGTCAAAGACGAACAGGCGAAGCTCCTAGCTGGCAGAATGCGGGTTATCGGCGCGGCCTTGGCCTCGTCCCTAACCTACCTCGACAAGCACGTCACCGATATGAGTGAGGAAGAGTGGCTGTCGCTCGCTTCTCATCCTTCACTTGCTCCCATCAAGTTTAACCTCGACGAGCGGCGCCGCCGCGCCAAAGAAAAGATGCCCACCGCACAGGAGACTCTCGTCAACGACCTGTCGATTGACGGCTATCACGGCTGGTCCACCCTCTACGACACAGTCGTCGGCCGTATGTCTATTGCCATAGAGGAAAACGGCAAGACGGTGCGCTTGTCGCCGGGTCAAGCCGAAAATAAAATGAAGAGCCCGGACCGCGCGTTGCGCGAACACGTCTTCGCGCGTTGGGAAGAGGCTTGGGCCAATGAGGCCGACTTCTGCGCGCTGGCCCTAAACAACTTGGCCGGGTTTAGGCTAAACCTTTATAAGCACCGCGGTTGGACGGACGTCACCTATGAGCCGCTCGACTACAACCGCATGCAGCCTGCCACACTCGCGGCGATGTGGTCGGCCATCGACGCCAATAAGGGGCGGCTGGTTAAGTTTCTTAAGCGCAAGCAAGAGCTGCTCGGCACGGACAAGCTAAACTGGCATGATGTAACGGCACCGCTTGGCTCCGCCGGCAGCCATATGAGTTTTGATGAAGCCGCAGAGTTTATTGTCGAGCAGTTTCGCCGCTTTAACCCGGCCATGGCCGACTTTACCGCCAAGTGCTTCCGCGAGCGCTGGATTGAAGCGGAAGATAGGCCCGGCAAGCGCCCGGGGGCGTTTTGCACCACCTTCCCGGAAAAACAGGAGAGCCGCGTGTTTATGACTTTCTCGGGCACGATGGGCAATGTCACTACGTTAGCACATGAACTCGGGCACGCCTATCACCAGTCGGTGATGAACGAACTGCCGCCTTTCGCGCAGCAATACGCGATGAATGTCGCGGAAACAGCCTCCACCTTTGCGGAGGTAGCGGTAGGCGACGCCGCCTTAGCTCTGGCCAAATCAAAGGACGAGAAGATTACGCTGATCGAGGATAAGCTGCAACGCGCGGCAACACTGCTAATGAACATCCAAGCGCGCTACCTTTTTGAAACGCGTTTCTACGCGGAGCGCAAGCTGGGCGTGGTCAGCAAACAGCGCCTCAACGAACTGATGGTGGCGGCGCAAGAGCAGGCTTTTGCCGATACTCTGGATAAGTATCACCAGCATTTTTGGGCGGCGAAGCTTCACTTCTACAATACCGGCGTGCCGTTTTACAACTTCCCCTACACCTTCGGCTACCTCTTCGCCACCGGCGTATACGCGCAGGCCATGAAAGAAGGGCCCACGTTTGCCAAAAAGTACGACGACCTGCTGCGCGATACCGGCCGCATGCGGACGGAGGACTTAGCCCGGCTTCACCTCGGTGTAGACATTACGCGGCAAGACTTCTGGCAGTCGGCCATCGACACGGCGCTAGCAGAACTAGACGAGTTTTTAGCGCTAACCGCAAAAGCTTAGGGTCGAAGCCTCACGCGACTTAAGCGCAGCGCGCCGTTTGGCCCGACGTCAATGCCCTCTACGGCCGGCGCGTAAGCCGCATAACGCACCGGGGCAAACAAAAACAGCCAAGGTGCGTCCTCTCTGACGAGCGCCTGCAGACGCTGAAGCTCCGCGAGCGCGGCGGCCGTAGGCCAGGCCCGCACCTCGGCCAGCCGCTTCTCTAGCTCCGCATTAAAGTAGCCGCCGGCGTTGTTGTTCTTGTGCGAAGCAACGGGGCGCGTAAAATTCGCGCTAAGCACCTCGTAAACTTCCCCCGCATAGGGCCGCCAGTGCATGAGCCACATGTCTGGCGGTTTTCCTGTGTCAAGGCGCGTGAAAAGTTCGCCTTGCGGTAAGGCGACCACCTCCACACTTATGCCCACCGCCGCTAGATCCGCCTGCACCGCTAGGGCTAGCGCCTTCGTCTCGCGTCGGTCAGCGACCAGAAGTTCCAGCGGAGCGGCCTGCGCAAAGTTAGCTTCCGCCAGCAGACTGCGTGCTCGCGCCGGGTCGTGGGGCAAGGGCTGAACAGGCGCGTGCCCAAAAATCGCCGGCGAAATGGGGGAAGCCAGAGCCAGCCCTTGTATACCGGCCGCCGTCATAAGGCGCTCTCTGTCTACCGCATAGTTTATGGCCCGCCTTACTCTTACATCGCTAAGCTCGCGGCGGGCGAAGTTAAACCCCACAAAGTACACTTCCTGACGCGGCAGCCTAAGTGTGGTCAGTCCCGCGGCAGAAGCCGGTTCTCCCGACGCCGCGGGGAAGGCGGCGTGCGCTTGGCCCTGCTGAAGCAGAGCGAGGCGCTCTTTGGGGTCGGGGACGAAGAGGAACCTGAGATGCGTCTTAGGTTTCAAGTCGGCGTTCCAGTAGTAGGGGTTAGGCTCAAGCTCTACATAGCGCCGGCCGTGCCACAGAATAAGGCGAAAGGGGCCGGTGCCCACGGCCGTGTGGGTGAGATTATGTAGCGGGTCGCGGGCTCGCTTGTCTAGTTCCCGCGCCGACTTAAGGCCCGCGGCGGGATGCGCGAAGTAATAAGGCAGTGCGTAGTCCGCCCGCTTGCTGGTAAAGGTAATGGAGTAAGGGTCGTTGACTGTAATGGTGTCAATAAAGTCAAACAGGTAACGACGCGCCATTTCGTTTCTGGCATCTAACAAAAAGGCAAAGTTCTGTTTTACGGCCGCGGCGTCAAAGGGCGTGCCGTCGTGAAACCTGACGTCTCTGCGCAGGGTAAAGGTGATGGCGCGTCCGTCCTCACTGACCGTAAAGTCTGTGGCAAGTTGTGGCAAAATAGTATTGTTCTCGCCTAACGCCAGTAACCCTTCGAAAATAACTTGTTGTACGACCGGCGATATATGGTCGACAGCATTAAAGGGGTCGAGCGTAATCGGCTCGGCCTCTATGGCTACAACTATCTCTTGCGGCGCAGGCTGCCGCGCAACTAGCCAAATAAAGGGGGCAACGAGTAATACGACCCCCACCGTCACCAGAATGATTCGCTTCATGTGC
>JAGXRZ010000066.1 GCA_018335585.1 Selenomonadales bacterium | reverse complement strand
CCTCCAAAAAAGATTGCTTGTATACTTGGAAGCTACGTTTCGCTATTCTAATGCTATCAAACTTTTGCTGTGACATTCAACAGATTATAGTGACATCTTTTACTCGCTCCGAGCAGGCGGCTAACGCTTCGCCGTGTATTCGGTGAACGTGGCGCACGCTGCAATGAAAATCCGCCGCGATTTCATCCCATGTTTTGAAGCAGAGATAGCGCAGTTCCAGGAGTACCCTGTAATCTGGGCTATTCAAAGAACGGATAGCATTCGCAATGTCCCGCTTCAAGTCGACGAGCCTGTCGATGTCTAAGTTTATTTCATTCTCCAAATCCAGCATTTTGGCGATGATCTCCTCCATGCGGTGGACATTGCGCGTCTCGCTCGGCGGTGTCGGAGAGAGAGTGGATGTGGCTTTGGCGGCTAGCTCCCGAAGTGTTCGTACCTGCTCTAATTTTGCGTCTATAAGGCGGTTTATCCGCCGCGTTTGGGCCAAGTACTCCTTAACCGTCATAAACACCGCCTCCTTTCCCCGAGTTCACATCCTGTCCAGGTTATCCGCGACTGCTTGTCGCCGTTTGGCGTGATGTTTAGCAGGCACCTGTGATACTCGCTTTTATCGTTGCCGCACTGGAAAGCCGTCCATATCTTGCTGCTTGCCGATTCGTCGGGACATGCAAACCGGCAAGCCGCGCATCTGACGCGCTCAGTTGTTACTTCGCTCATAAGCCTACCTCCGATTCGGTTTTGTTTCCCTCGGATTGGCAGCTTTTGGCTTTAGCTGTCGTTGA
Organism: Selenomonadales bacterium; assembly: GCA_018335585.1. Lineage (NCBI taxonomy): Bacteria > Bacillati > Bacillota > Negativicutes > Selenomonadales > Selenomonadales bacterium. The sequence goes on along the minus strand of JAGXRZ010000066.1, from coordinate 14,397 downwards.
TTTACTCCGTAGGTTTACAAATTTGCTTTGACCGCCTCAATCAGGGCGGTCTGGGTTTTGTCCTTCCGCTTAAGGGCGGCCATGACCTGTTCGTCAATCGTACCCTTGGCGATGATATGGTAGATAACCACCGTGTCTTTCTGCCCCTGCCGCCAGAGCCGGGCGCCTGTCTGCTGGTAGAGCTCCAGGCTCCAGGTAAGTCCGAACCACACGAGAGTAGAGCCGCCGGCCTGCAAGTTCAGCCCATGCCCGGCAGAAGCAGGATGGATGACCGCCACAGGGATTTCACCGTCATTCCACCGTCTAATGGAGTCGGCGCTGTCCAGCTTTTCCGCGGGGAATCGCTCCAGTATCCGCGCCAGGTCGTGCTTGAACCAGTAGGCAATTAGAACCGGCTTACCGTTAGCGGCTTCAATCAAATCCTCCAGCGCATCCAGCTTGCGGTCATGGATGCGGAACACTTCGCCGTCGTCGCCGTAGACCGCGCCGTTCGCTATCTGGCAGAGCTTTCCTGACAGGGCGGCGGCATTGGCGGCGGTCACTTCGTCGCCCGACAGCCTCAGCACCAAGTCCTGCCGTAGTTCGTCATACCGCTCCCGCTCTTTGTCCGACAGCCGAACGGGGTACTCGGCGGTCACCAGTTCCGGCATTAGTATATGGTCGGTGGACTTCATGGAAATAGTAATGTCAGCGATTTTACGGTAGATTTCCTCCTCGGCATACGGCAGGGGCTTGTAACTAAATATGACCTGGCCGTTTCGCTTGTCGGGGACGAAATAATCGGTGCGGTACTGCCCGATGAACCGCCCCAGCCGCTTACCCATGTCAAGGAGCCGGAACTCAGCCCACAAATCCATCAGCCCGTTGCCGGTCGGCGTACCCGTCAGCCCAACGATACGTCTCACCTTGGGGCGAACCTTCATCAGCGATCTGAACCGCTGTGACTGGTGGTTCTTGAAAGACGAGAGTTCGTCCGCCACCACCATGTCGTAGTCGAATGGCAGCCCGCTTTCCTCGATGAGCCATTGGACGTTCTCGCGGTTGATGATGTAGATGTCGGCTTTGGCTTTGAGCGCCGCTTTCCGCTCCGTTTCGCTTCCGATAGCAACTGAACATTGCAGAAAGTGCAGATGGCTCCATTTTTTAATCTCATCTACCCATATAATCCCGACGCGGAGAGGACAAATAACCAGAACTTTGTGTACCTCGAAGCTGTCAAACAACAGATCCAAGAGGGCAGTCAGGGTGATAACCGTCTTGCCAAGCCCCATAGACAGTAAGATTGCGCTCACGGTATTTGTTTTTATAAATTCAACGCCATATCTCTGATAATCGTGAAGGTCAGCCCTTGCTAATAAGCCTTCCATTTGCACATCTCACCTCATTAAGAATTTGTTGTATCTGCCCTTCATCGTCCAAGACGTAGACTTTGAATCCCAGGCGCCGGAGCAGCCCATGTCTTGCTTCCTGCAATGGGCTGGGTTTCTCCCCATGCCGCTTGACTTCCACAAAAGCTATTTTATTCGGCAGAAGCACAAGGCGGTCAGGCATCCCATCGAAGCCGGGGCTTATGAATTTGGGCGCGATACCGCCCATCGCCCTTACCGCTTGGACAAGTTTCCGCTCTATGGTTTTCTCCCGCATGTTGACCTCCGTTTTTGTGTTGCCCAACTTGCCGTTTTTCCCTATAGACCTTACGCGCGCGTATTACTCGTGCCTGTTTCTCTTTTTACTATAAAAATAAGATTTAATAAGGAATTTATAGGCATATGGGCAATTTGCAGCCACATAACGCCGATTTATAAAGGGCTTGCGACTTTGCCGATGTCGTTGCCGAAGCCTCAATCGTCAATGCTGAGCACGCAATCTGCCCTGATAAAGACTTGTTGGGGTCCATACATAGGCACATAGCGTTTGCCCGTTTTGCCGCCACTGAACTTAACCCACCCTCCGAGCCTGTTCAGGATGCTTTGGATTTCGTAGGAGTCGGCCTTCTTGATGGATTCGCGGGACTTCCCGAAGCACTCGCACCAGATTTCCATGACGCAAACCTGGCCCCTGCGGATGCTGCCCTTTGCCCCCGTGGGGTCGCCCGGGGAGCGGATATATTCCAGCCTGCGGTAGATGTCCATCGCATCCCAGTTTTCAGGGAGCAGGGCGTCGAGGTATTCGGCGACAAGCCCCTCGCGGTCGTCGTTCTCCATCGCGTCCCGCTGTTCGGCAAAAGCTGCCGCAAGGGTATCGCCTGTAAGGAACAGTTCCTCGCCGCCTTGGTATTTAACAAGGGCTTCCGCCCAAATCTGGTCTATGTCCGTGAGTTCCCAAGCGTTGTATTTGCCTTCGCCGGATACCCAGACAGGCCAGAAGCGGCGGTTGCCGGTGATGTCGCGCAGGAAACCGCCATCCGAGTTGGTTGTGCCGACGATGATGCACTGGCGGGGATGGCTCTCGACTGCGCGTCCGTATGAGGGGCGGTACTTGTCGTCCACACGGGTTATAAAGGACTTCACCGTCTCCACATCCATCTTCTTGATGCCCGCGAGTTCCCCAAGCTCCAGTATCCAGTAGCCCTGCAGCTTCTCCGGCGCGGTCTTGTCCTTCATGTCCGATATGGAAAGGCTGTCGGAGTACCATTGCTGGCCGAGCTTTGAGAATAACGTGGACTTCCCGATGCCCTGCTTGCCGTTCAGCACAAGGATGGAGTCGAGCTTCGCGCCCGGATTCAAGATTCTCGCCACCGCCGCCACAAGCGTCTTTCGGGTAACGGCTCTGACGTAAGGCGTGTCCTCCGCGCCGAGGTAGTCGATGAGCAGGGTGTCGATCCGGGGAATCCTATCCCATTCGGGAAGGCCGCCAAGATATTCACGGATTGGATGGTAGGCGCGGTCGTCGGCTACCTTGGTGAGGGCAAGCTCGTAGTTGCGCGCCGAGAAAGTGCCGTAGCGTTTGTCGATGCAGGCCACAAGCTGGGCGGTGTCGGCGTCCCGCCAAGGCGGGTGCGGCCGCTCCCACGGCAGGTTATCCCCGTATATCTGGTTGGCTAGCCGGTTGTGGCGGATGCCCGCGAAGTCTTCGTCGTTATTTAAGATAAGGAGCAGGTTGCCGAGGGTGTTGGACAATACGCCGCTTTTCTCGCGGGCAAGCTGGGACTTCCAGTCGCCGCTCCTGTCAAAGTCCTTTTCGGCGGCGGCGATCCGCTCCTCGGCGAGCAACAGCTTTACTTTTTCGTCCTTCACGGCAAACTCGCTCATCGCCTTAAAACCCGCCTTCTCGTCAAGGTCGGGGAATTTGTGGATACGGACGAGGTCAAAGGCATTCAGCAGCCGGCCGCAGGCGGGGTCGGTGGCGTGGTGGGAATACGCCCACTTTCCCTCGTAAAGCACAACGCCTGCTGAGCTGTCGGCGGGGATGTAGTCGTAGCGGCCGCCCATCGCCGACGGCTCGTACACGTCGGGAAGGAACGCCGCGATTACGTCCTCTATCGGGTATGCGCGGCAGAAAGCCCCGACCAAGCCTTCCTTGGCGAGCGGGTCTTGCTGTTGGCGGATGCTCCGCTGGATTACCTCGGACTGGCGGCTTGACGTAGGCCAGAGCGAGCAGTCCCGCCAGTCGGACAGCTTCGAGAGGTATGCGTCGGGATCGAGGGTGTCGCCGTCGATTATTTTGAAGATATATTCCCCGTCCGAGGGCGTGGACGGCCAGTACATCAGGCGTTCCGGCTCGTAGGTGCTGTCGTCGAAATAGTCCATGCCGACGGCCTCCGCCACCAGCCGGGAGAGTGCGGCGTATTCATCCGGCGAAACCTCGCGGGCAAGCGGGATAACCACACGAAGCCGGGGTTCTTCCAGCGTGTGGCTGTGGGTGGAGTAGACCGCGCACCTGTGCGGGAAAAGCATCTCCACGGTGTCGATAAAACTGCTATCGGCGTGGTCTGCGTCGAGGGTGATCCCCGAACGGCTCTCGACCGTGTCTTTCTTGCGCCTGCCGCCCTTGAGGTGCCCGAGGACGTAGCCGCCCACGTCCTTGGTGGCGTCGCGTTTATCTTTGGTGAATTTCTTGTATTCGGCGACCGTCTCGGTTGTGCGGCGGGTAACCTTGAAACGCTCGCATAACTCATCGAAGGTGGTTTTCTTGTTGACCCACCGCTTTGACAGGCGGCTGTCGCCGTATGCGATTTTAAGTTCCATGCCCCAACACCTCGCATTTGTGGTTAAAGTATTTGATGGGCATCCCGCGCTTCTTCGCCTTGGCGATCTCGGCGGCCATGCCTGTGCTGATTTTCTCCCCAAAAACCCAGAGCTCATCGCACTTGCCGAGCAGGACGAGGGCAAAGAACAGCCCCAGTTCCCGTTCTTCCTGGTCGCCGTCGTCCATAAACTGCGGGTAGAGCAAGTGCGGGGCAAGAGGGATGCACCCCTTGGACACGGCGAAGCGGCAATATCCCCGCGCCTTAGATATGTTGTACTCCGTTTCCCCGGCAAAGGGCGAAGCGACGTATACAAGCGGCCGGTATCGCTTTGCCGGGGTTTCGGTTTTGGCTACCGCTATCAGCGCTTCATAAGCCGTCAGGTCAGGGTAGCCTTGCGCGTTATATCTGTCCATCGCCGCCCCTTTCCCCAAGGAAGAGGTTGATGAAATATTGCTGCCCCTTACCCGTGACCTTGGTCGTTTTACTGATGGTGACGTGGCCGTCTGAGTGCGTAATGGCGGTTTCTTTGACCTTGAACAGCCCCAGTTCCATCGCTCTCTGGGTCGGGGCGTTGTAATCCGTACCCTTTCGCTTGATGAGGTAACCGTCCTGACGGAGCCTTTCAAAAAGGCGGTTCTGCCCGATTTCGATCCCGTTGCCCTTGAGGATTTTAGCCAATTCACCGATAAGGATCGTACCCTCGGATACCGAAACGGCATCGGCGAATATCACCTTTGGCTTGTTTTCGATAGCTTCCAGCTGCAATCGTTCCTTTGCCGCGCGTTCCTCTTTAAGGGCGGTCAGCACCTTAATCCAAGCGTCGGGGTCGTTCATGATTTCTTCAAGCTTGGCGGGGGTGACATAGGCGCCATGCCTGCGGATGGCTGGAAGCACCTCGTGGGTGACCCAACGCTTGAATTTTTTGGCTTCGGGCTTGTCGGAACGGAGGATTACGTTGTAGAGGCCGCTCTCGTTCACGGCGTACATTTCGCGGGCCTGTCCGCCTGACACGAATTTGACTCGGGTCAGCTCATCGCCGTCCAAACGTTCCGCCACCTTGTTCGTGTCCGACAGCCCAAGCACATCGCACACATCTTTCAGCACCCAGAGCGTTTCGTCGCCTTGGAGCACTGTTCTTACGTCGTTCCCCTCGTAGGAGAACACCTGTAATTCATTCATGTTTAACCTCCTGAAAATATATTTTCGAGAGGTTAAAAACCCCTCACCATCCACAGGACAGCGAGGGGCGGATTGGCAACCAAACCGTTAATCTTTTTTGTAAAATGGGCAATCGAACCCGTCGGCAAGGAGCAGGAGCCCCTTCGCCCACGGCGGCGTCCGGCTCATTTGCCGGCAGAGAACCTTGGTGGACATCCTTTTGTCGGCTTCGATCACAATCTCATCGTGGACGTGCATGACGATGGAACAATACCGGAGCGTCCGCATGGCGTAAGAGAGGATATCGCGGCTCGTTGCCTGTACGATGTTCTCCACAAATTTGGGGCCGTAGCTTTCGATCCGTTCCCATTTCTTTGTGCCGCCGACGCCCTCGTAGGTCACGCAGTCCGAGCCGAACCGGTTTGTGCCGATGCGGGGCTTGACGTAGCAGAGCTGTCTGCCGGACGGGAGGGTGATGAACAGCATTCCGCTCTGATAACCGAAGCGGATGCCGTGGGTCTCGGTAACCGTCCTGTCCCTGACCGCAGTCATGGCAGCGCGGTCAACGTCCCACCAGAACCGCACGATGTTCGGGTTGGATGCCCGCCAAGCCGTGACGAGTGCTTGCAGCTCATCCTCCGACAAGCCCATCTCAAGCGCGCCCATTGCTTTGAGCGCGCCAACCGAGCCGCCGTAGCCAAGGGCGAGTTCGGCGATTTTGCCCTTCTGCCGGAGCAGGCTGCCCTTAGTGACAGCCTCAAGCGGCACATTAAACATCTGGCTTGCCGACGCCTCGTAGATTTTGCCGTGGGTGGCGAATACCTCGTTACGCCACCGCTCCCCGGAGAGCCATGCAATAACACGTGCTTCAATCGCCGAGAAATCAGCGACGATTAGCTTGTGGCCGTCTTTCGGCACAAACGCCGTGCGGATTAATTGGGAAAGGACATCTGGAATGTTGTCGTAGAGCAGCTCAAGGGCGGCGAAGTCTCCGTTTCTGACAAGGCTCCGCGCTTGTTCGAGGTCTGGCAAATGGTTCTGAGGGAGGTTCTGCATCTGTATTAGCCGTCCCGCCCATCTCCCGGTCCGGTTCGCCCCGTAGAATTGGAACATCCCCCTTGCCCGACCATCGGCGCAGACAGCATTCTCCATCGCCTGGTATTTTCTGACTGACGATTTCGCCAACTGCTGACGGAGAGCCAGCGCTTTTCCGAGCGGCTCCGGCGCGTCCTTGAGCAGTTCCGTGACCGCCTTTTTGCCGAGGGTATCTGTCTCCATGCCGTTGTCAGCGAGCCACTGCTTCATCTGCCGCACGGAGTTCGGGTTGTCAAGGTCGGTGAGTTCCTTCATCAGCCGGGTCAATTCGGCGCGGGAACGGGAATCAGCTTTGATGGCGTAGCGGACGAGCGTCATATCCAAAGCCACGCCACGGTCGTTTATTTCCTGGTCGAGGGCATACTCATCCCAAATGGAATCCGGCACGGGGAACTTGGCGAGTCTCTCTTGAATAGACAGTTCCGCTTCCACATCGCGGCGGTTGTATGCTTTGAACGCTTCCCACTTTTCAGGGGCGTGTTCTGGAAGATTGCGTGTTCGCTGCCCGCCCGCGGCGGTTGGCTTGCATGGCGAGCAGAAATAGCGGATGAGTTCCTTGCCTTCGGTCAGCTTCTGTTTTTCAAGCCCCAGCACCGCGCCCGCGCCTTCAAGCGAGAGCGGCAGCCCCATGTACGCCGACCATACCATCGCGCAGCGCCACGATTTGGGGTTCAGGTATTTCGCTTTGCCAAAGACAGCGGCGGAGTGGTGGTTGTCGGCGAAGGGGTCAAGGCTGATGCCCATGCCTGACAGATACCGCGAAAGGCAGACCCGCTCGAAGTTGGCGTTGAAAGCCCATTTCTCTACGGTATCGTCCGTTAATGCGTCGAGTACTTCGGCAGGAACGGTCTCGCCGTTTGCAAGGTCAACGATATGAACCTCGCCGCCGTCAATGGAGTAGCTGAAAAGTAAAATAGAAAAATCTGGCGATTCGCAATATTTATAAGTCCCACATTTTGTGAGCTCAGCAGACGAAAAAGTTTCCACGTCCAGCGAAATTTGTTTTATGTTAGCCATTGAAATGTTCTCCCTTGTCTGATATGAGCTATAGCACCACAAGTTACGCCAAATTTTTCAGCAATTACTGATGTTGGAGTTTTGCCGTTTAACAATAGACTTCGGATTTCAATCACATCTTGTGAGTTAAGGGAACCCATGCGACTGCCATATTCATAGCGGTCAATGTGGTTGTCACTCCGTGTCCCATACTTCAAGTTTTCAATACGATTGTCAGTTCGAACACCATTTAGATGTCGTACCTCCTGATTTACAGGGCAGGTTCCTAAAAATGTCAGGGCAACAAGTCGATGTGTCTTCTGGTTGTTGTGTTGCCCGAGACCAACAACATAGTAACCGTGTGATCCGACAACATTTTTCAGAATTCGTTCTCGTACTAAGTATCTTGTTACCTCTTTTGTTTTTGGGTGGGGGCGAGTTATATAGCGATTTAGACTTTTTATACGGCCCAGCGTGCTGGCTTGATATTTACCTTCGTAGCCGGGAATGTCTTTCCATATTTCGTTTTCCATATGACCGTCCTTTCATAACCCCGTATAGGGTGGCAGGCGCGGAGCCCACCACCCTTGGGGTCATTGGTCTTAGCCGAGGAAGTCCTCTTCGCCGCAGGTGGCGAAGTCGTCCTCCGCGCGGGATTTGCCGCCGAGGGGCTCGCCGTCGCGGATTTTCTGCAGGTTGTTCAGCCCGCAGGCGATCCCCTTGTTGCCATTCGAGTTGAAGGCGTAGAAGTTCACGCTCGCCCTGCCGTATACGCCGCTGTACACCTCCGAGCGGTTCAGGATTTCCTGGCGGTCGGCGTCCACGATGCCAGGCGCGGTCGCGCTGTTGGCGTTGATGAAGTAAGCATTGGCGTAGGCGGGGTCGTCGGGGCGTTCAGTGTCGCCGTCGCGTAGCGGGGTCTTGAGCGCGGAGAGGGGTGGTACGGACTTGCCGTTGCCCTTTAGTTTCGCCTCGCCCTCGCGGTAGGCCGCTTCAATCGCCGCCTTGATTTTAGCGACTGTCTTGGTGTCGGACTTCGGGATGATGAGCGACACCGAGAACTTCGGCGTGCCGCCGTTTATGGATTTCGCTTCCCACACGTTGGCGTAAGACCAGCGGGTATCGGGGCCGGTGATGACCTTCATGGGGTTGGAAGCATGCTTATTTACGTTGTTTGCCTGGTTAGCCATTGGAATTTTCCTCCTCATTGAAATCTTGTTTTGCCGTATTCATTGCCGGGCGTTTATCGCTCGCCGGCACGAGCGTCGGCTTGCCTTGGGGCTTCTCGACCAGATTGCCGATTAATTCGGCGAATCTTGCCTTGCCGAGGGTCTTTTCCATTGCGGTGATGCCCAGCACCTTGTGTTCGTAAGGATCGAAGCCCGCCGCGCTGACGGCATTAGCGACCGCTTCCTCGTTTGTATACCTGCGGTTGGAGCGCCCCTCGACCAGTTTCCAGCCGTGCCATTGTTTGCCGCCGAGGGCCGCTTGCAGTGCATAGTCCTTGATGTCCGAAGCCCACGACACGAGGTCGTCAATCCTGCCGAGGATGGATTCGATTTCATCATCCTCCAAAAGTGGCGGCAGCTTGAATTCGTACTTTGCGAGTTCAAGGTTGCGCTCCGCCCGTTTGCGGCAGTCGTGCTTCGCCCTGCAAAACTGGCACCAGTCGCCGCATCGGAATTCTCCTTCCCCGGCGTAGGCCAGTTCGGCGGCAGGTTTTAGCACTTCCTCCGCCCACTGATAGAGAGATTCCTTGAAAACCGTGTGAGTGGCGACGTTGTCGCGCCGGGGCTGATATACCGTCGTGCTGACCGTGCCGATGTCGTAGATGCCGTCGAACAGCTCCAGCGCGCCTAAGGCGTACAGCTTCATTTGCGGATTGTCGGTCACTTCGACCAAGACGCCCTGGCCGTGCTTGTAGTCCACGATGTGGAGCGTCCCGTCGGCGATGATTACGCAGTCGCCTGTTCCGAAGCCGCCCTCCACATACTTGGAGAAGTCGAGCCGCTGTTCGATTAAGATAACGGGGTCGGCGCAGGTCTGCTTTGCCGTCTCCACCAGTTCGAGGATATAGGCGGCGTAGCCGCTGGCGCATTCCTCCATCTCCTCCGAGTAATATGAGAGGTTGGCAGTCGGGTCTTTCGCCTTGATGCCGAGGGCTGTTTTAAGCTTGTACTCGCCGAGAGTATGGGCGTCCGTACCTTCGGCGGCGTAGCTGCTGCCCCTGTCCTCGTATTGCTCGCAGAGCCGCGCGGACGGCGGGCAGTTAATCCACCGATGGCTTGAGGAAGCCGAGAGCAGGGCGTGCTTACCCATTTCCTATTACCTCCGCTTCCGCGAGCAAGGCAGCATACTTGGCGGGGTTAATCTCCGATAGCTTCGCCGCGCCGTGCTTTTCGAGCAGCGCCCTCACCTCAGCGGTGTGGCCGTCGCGGGATTTTTCCGCAAGGACGGCTCGCACTTGCTCCAACGTTATGGGCTTTGGATTCGGGGCGGGCAGTTCGGCTCCGTCCGGCACCGGCGATTCGGCGGCGCGACTGTAAAATTCCCTCAAGTTGTCGCAAGCGCTGATGAGAGCTTTCGCGGCGGCGTGGAATTCCCGCAATACCATATCAAGTTCACTCATCCTGCCCATCAGGTACACCTCCTTCCCCTGCAGGTTCGTCCCGCCTCTGCAGCGCGAGCAGCTTCTTGGCGAGGCGTTTGGACACGACGCTTATCGCGGTCAGGATACCTGCTAACTCCTCGTCGAGGTTACCGTCGCGCAAATCCGTGTCCGTGTTTTTCGCCTTTGTTTCCATTGATCTACCTCCGTTTCCGGGGGAGATTGTTCTCCCCTCACCATCCACAGGACAGCGAAAGGGGCGTTGGCAACCAACACCCCCCGGTTTTTGAGAATTATTTGTCTGCGCCCATAATGCCGCGCAGTTTTTCAATAACTTTATGCTTGCGCTTGCCGACTGCCTGATGGGAGATGCCAATTTCGGCGGCGTAGTCCCGCTCCGTACGTTCTTTATAGAACAGCGCGTCGATGAGCGACCGCTCGTCAGGCTCCAACTCATCAAGGGCGGCAACTAGCTGTTCGAGGAGCAGCTTGTCCGCCACAAATTCAGCCAAATCCACCGGATCGGTGATTTCGTAGCCGTCGTCGATAAACTTGTTGAGAGATAGGACGCTACCCGTTCTTTGTTTGTCGCATTTGCTGCAGTCATCTGTGCACCGCTTTGTGCCGTCCTTGCCGTTGCTGATGACACAGCGCTTGCTGCGCTCTTGGCGCTTACGTTCCGCCCAGGCCGGACGCTTGTAAGCACGGTAAACTTCTTCTGTAACGGGGATTTGCTCGCCATCGATTTTGATAAAGCGTTGGTTTTCCATGTTCGACTCCTTTGGTTTTCAGAGATTTCTGAAATCCGCCGGAGCCGTTGAACCCGCTTTAAGACAGAACAAGACGGCAGGTGAACCCCTTGTTAGGGAGTTCCGCGCTGCCGTCTTGCGTTCTGGCGGACTTCAGTTATTGAGTTGATGCGGGGATTGGCAATTAGGTCGCTGGGGTGGTGCGTTCTTGCGTAATGCTCAGCGTCTCGTCGGGGTTCGCCGTGATTCGGGTGATGCAGTCCTTGATTTGGATTTCAAAGACCCGCTTGTCCGTGCTTACATCACCGACCCGTTTGTTGTTCAGATTCCTGACTTCGTCCACAGCATTGATTACCTCCTTTCTAGGAATTTCCCAGGGTTTGGTGAAATGTCTGTGATAACTCCAATCATTGTTGCTTTCGCAATAATCACATTGACAAGCGCGAATAGGTGTGCTATACTAATAGATAGTTTAGTTGATGCTCTCTGGTCGGGCCCGTCGTGCTTGTCCTTACGCATTTAATTCTACAAAACGGGACTACTCCGACTCCGTACCAGACCGTACCAGAACGTACCAAACCGGCCTTTTGGTTAGTTGGGTAATGAACAGGGGGTGGGCTTGTGACCTTTAGTGATTTCGCGAAGATGCTGTACCCGTTTTGCGGGGACGGGAAATACCAGTCAGACTTTGTCGTGGCTCTGATTTCCAACATCACCGAAGACACCGATGACGAGCAATGCCCTTTGCTGGACAATAAACCTGATTACCTCACGCGGATTTTTAACGGTTCTAAGCCATTGCCACGCAAAGACGCAACGTTCATGGTCGGCCATATGGACAAAGCCAAGTTTGAGGTGTACATATCCGACTTATCTGATGACGCGATTGAAGGATTGCGCGCCGCGCTTGCGGACAAGGGAATCACAGTTTCAAAGAAATATCAGGTCGCCGCTAAATGCGCCGATGTATTCGCGCAAATATTGACCGATTGTGCGAGTGGCAGCAAAGCCGCCGCTCCTGACGTGAACATGAAGATAGCTGATGAACTTGTTCCGCAACTGGATAAGGTCCAGCTACCACAAGTTCCGCTTGCGACCGTTTATGTCAAGGACGGTAAAATCCATATAGGCGGGAACGTGATAAAGCTGCCGGCAAAACTCTTGCCTCCCGTCAAAATTGAGCCGCACGAGCAGGTCTACGTAATTGAACTCATCGCGGCTTACTGCGATGCTGAAACAGCCGGCGGCGTAACAAGGGAAAACATATGCAAATACCCAAGGTATCAACGCAACTTTGAGGAACAGCGAAGGAACTACTACAACGCCGAGAGCATACGTCGTTCAGTCCGCGAGGTGTTTGCCGAGGAAGGCAGCGACCAGTTTGAGATTCTAAAAGAGGATATGTACGATGGCGTTTCTACGACTTGCGACCAAGATTTCGACCACGGCTACGCCCGTTTGATTGAGGTTTTAAAACAGGCGGTGGTGGTTCCCGTCGGTAAATCGCTTCTGAGCAACATCCCAAACTGGATAGGCAACAGCGAGAAAAAAGGCGTGTGCCATATGCTCGTAAATGATGGGAAGATAAGGTGGGTGCTGCTGTGATGGAGAACGTGTTCAACACCCCTCGTATAATTTAATTGGAAATTCATCCTTGCCAATTAGGCGTACCCTTTGAGACAATCAACATAGGTTGGTCAGGGTCCCTCTTTCACCCCTTGTAGCTTTGACTACTTTATTAAGAGTGAGTCCCTGAGCTTAATGTAGAGTTCTTACGCGTGGGTTGAGTCGCTTCGGGGCACTGTCCTTTGGTTTTCAGCAGGCCTTGGGTGTACCCACGGTGACCCTAAAGTGAACTCTAATGTTTTGCGAGGTTGTGTATGCATTAAGCCCTCAGGGGTACGCCCTAATTCTGGCCAATCCGGGGAGGTGAACCCTATGACAACAAAGCTATTTGCAGGTATCGACATTAGTGCTAATGACGCTGTGCTTTGCTTTCTTGATCAAGACGGTAACCAGCTAGGTCCTTCCCGGAAGTTTGCCAATGACTTTCTTGGTGCAAACCAACTCCTGGATACAATTACAACTTTTTCGGTCAATGAGGTCCATATCGGCCTTGAGGCCACTTCTGTTTACGGTGTCCACTTGCGGGACTTCCTTGCTGCCGCCAAAGAAGTTCCTCCTCATTGGGCGGTTTATGAAATCAATCCTTCCCTTGTGGCAGGGTTTAAAAAATCCTTTCCCAAGCGGCCTAAGACTGACCATCAAGACGCTTGGCTGATTGCAGAACGGGTCCGCTTTGGCCGGATAGAACCCTTTTCTCTTAAAAAAATCACTACCGCACCATTACTCCAATTGACCCGCCACCGGCTCCATCTGATTGAGCTAGTCACAACTGAACAAAACCGGGCCTGCAACATGATTTTCCTTAAGTTCTCCAACTACCGGAAAGATAACCCCTTTAGCAACACCTTCGGCAAGGCTTCCTCGGCTCTCCTTCGGGATTTGTCACCGGACGAACTGGTCAACATGGATACGGAACAACTTGTTTCTTTTATCGCCCAAAACGGTAACCACAGGCTTAAAGACGTTGGGCAAATGGCAGCGGATTTAAAGAATATGGCTAAAAGAGCTTACCGGCTTAATCCCAAGATCCAAAACTCGATAAATGTTACCCTTACCATGACCCTCCATAATATCGACTTTTTCAAAAGCCAGATCAAACGTTTGGATAAAGTCATTGCCCAGGAGCTGCAAGCAATCCCACAGACATTGACTACCATCCCAGGCATTGGTCCGGTTTGGGCCGCTGGCCTCACTGCAGAAATCGGTGATATCTCCCGGTTCCGTGATGAAGCCGCTTTGGCCCAGTATGCCGGCTTGACTTGGTCGCGTTACCAGTCCGGTGACTTTGACGCTGAGGAAAGACGGCTTACTAAGACCGGCAACCGTTACCTCCGTTATTACTTGGTGGAAGCAGCCAACTCATTGCGGGTACACAATGAGGAGTACAAGGCTTACTACCAGGTCAAATATCAAGAGGTGACAAAACATCAGCACAAGCGTGCACTGGTGTTGACTGCCCGTAAATTTGTCCGCCTGGTCTTTGCCCTGCTGAGCAAAGGCCAAATCTATACTCCTGCCTGCCCGCCCGCAGGCGGGCGGGCAGGCAGGAGTTCATAAATTAATTGGCCGGAGGTGAGAATTTAACTTCCATACAACTAACACCCATTTTCTCCCAGTTGGTCCTTCTTTCCAACAGGTAGGTTTTTTGTTGTCATTTTTAAGAACGTGAGCGTCAAACTTTCCCCACCTAATGTAATGGCGGAGTCAGGTCTGTGGGCGTAAAATAACCCGCCTTTTTAGGAGGCGGGCATTTCGTCACTTATTTTCCTGATCCGGCACCTGGCCGGCAAGCTGTTGGACCATGGAAGCAGTTTGTCTAAGGCATCTCGATCTTTGACATCCATATTAGGCATCTGTTCGAACAAGTAGATCAGGTAGGTGAAGGGGTTTAAGCCATTTTCCTTGGCCGTTTCGACGATGCTATAAATCGTGGCGCTGGCCTTCGCACCATGAGGCGTATTCGCAAATAGCCATCC
>JAGXRZ010000065.1 GCA_018335585.1 Selenomonadales bacterium | reverse complement strand
CGTGTCGCCACGAAGCTAGCAGAATCAGACGGGGCAGAAGCACTTAGACAGCACTTGATCGAGTTAGAAACAACCGGGTTCGCTCTGTGTGCACTTGTGGATCAGTTGGAATCGTCCCCTCGGGCTAAGGACTGGGAGATAGGGGAGGCGTTTGCCGCAAGTGCCTTAGAGGACAGCCATGCAGCGATGTTTCCATGGCCAACGAGTTTCGACAGACGGGCTCGTAAAGCTAGCCTGCCCGGGCCGGATTTAGTCGGGCTGCAACGCCCTGATGCCCCGCGGTTTGTGTTTGGGCAAGTTAAGTCATCGTCCGAGAGGCGTGTGCCCCCGCAAATTATTAATTCCACGGATGATTGTCTGCGCACTCAAATGATAGAGCTGCGGCACCACTCCGCAGTCCGTCAGCAGCTAATCAGCTGGCTATTGGTGCGCATGCGCGGTACGCACTGGGAGACTGCTTTTAACGAGGCGCTGCAATGCTACGCCCAGGGCGATTTCTGGCTGGTTGGTGTCTTGGTCAGCGGCAGGCGTGCTCCAGACGCGGCAGACCTTACAGGCATTTGTGCTGCTATTGGGCATCAGCCGGGCGAAGGCGAAGTATGTCTGCTTGGCTTCTATCTGCCTTTTCACAAGGATGAATGGGCCGACATCGTCTACGGCAGGGGGGCAAGATCATGAGCGCATTCCCGACAGACATCCTGATTGCTAGGTCTGGCGGACGGGACGCCCTTGCTCACGCGGCGTACCGCGCCAAAGTCACACTGGCCAAGACCGTGCTAAAGCGCATTGCCGACCGCGATCCTACAGCGTCTTTGTCTATGCAGCCGGAGGAGATACAAGCACTAGAAGAAGCTCTGCACTTGATTGAGCTGCGTTGCCTCGATTTGGCCGCCGCCTGGCGTAAAGATATGCGCCATGCTCTGGGAGTGGAGTTTCGCGATTACTGCTCTCTGGCGTTTGACATTAGACGCGTCTTGCCGTTGGCAGATGAGGAAGAAGAACGCGTCAAAAACGCAATCCGCCTCGCTGCGGTCGGGGTATTGGGAGACCGTAGCGCCGACATCCGGCGTTACTTAAGCGAGAACAGTTGGCCTGTACCTGAACTAGACACTAGAGTAGCAGGGTGGCCAAAGACTGTGCTCTTCCAAGTGGCCGACGCCTTCCTGAGGGTGGTACGCAAAAAGAGCTGGGATGATCTCCGCCAAGTGGCCGGTGCGATTGCCGGACTACGCCAAAACCAACACCTCTACGAACAGGACTACTTGCAGCAGGAGAACGGGCTTCGCCAAGTGGCGGCGATTGAGCTGGTGGCGTTCTATCAACTGGCAAAAGCCGTGGAAATGCTCGGCACATTTATCGGCAAAGGCACGCCGCGCACCGCGCTAGATGACGTGGATTTCCATTTTTCCCGCGCCATAAAGGCTGCAGATTCTGCCGGCATCATTGAGCTGGCACTGCTGCTGCGTTGGATGAGCATGGCGGCGCGAGTGCTCATACGCTCTACTATTTGGCATCAACTGGCCGCTTACAACAGCAAAATGACGGACTTCAAGCGCGTGCTGACGGATGAACTGCAGACCCGTCCGCTATTTGAACTCCTACCACCACAGCGGGATGCTATCCAAGAGGTCATGCACGTAGGTAATCGGGCAGTTGTGGTCGAAATGCCGACTTCTAGCGGCAAGACCTTGCTGGCGGAGTTCCGCATTATTCAGACGAAAGTCAATGTCGCTGACGCATGGATCGCCTATATTGTGCCGACGCGGGCACTCGTCAACCAAGTTACAGTGCGCCTGCGGCGCGACCTCGGGCCGTTGGGACTTAAAGTTGAACAGGCGACCCCTGCTTACGAGCTCGATGTCTTGGAAGAGGAGCTACTGGCTGCATCCGACAGCTTCGATGTACTGGTAACTACGCCGGAGAAGCTAGACCTGCTAATTCGCAGCGGGGCTGCGAACCAAGGCGGACGCCCTTTGGGGTTAGTGGTCATGGACGAGGCACACAACCTAAGAGACGGCGAGCGTGGGCTGCGGAGTGAACTCGTGCTTGCGACTATCAACCACGAGTCGCCGGATACACATTTTTTACTTTTGACGCCTTTTGTGCCAAATGCAGCAGAGCTCGCAACGTGGCTCGACGACGAGCGTTCGCAGAGTGTAACACCCTCGCTCGCCGTTAATTGGCAACCTAACGAGCAGATGATTGCTCTCGCCTACCCCAAAGGGCGGGGAAAGGTTTGGGGACTAGAGATGAAGCCGCTTCACATTAACCGGCAGCAACGCGTGCCCATTGTCTTTGACGAGCGCGTGACTATCGACCATGAACGAAACCGTGATGCGACGGTGACTCAGGCGAAGTCATCCAGATTGTCAGTTGCAGCACTTGTGGCCGAAGTGCTGGCCACGCGAGGGAGCTCCATTGTACTGGCCTATTCCCCAGCGGATTGCTGGAACCTTGCCGACAAGTTAGCGCACATATTGCCAGAAAAGCAGAGCGACAAATTAGCCTTAGTGCGCGAGTTCGTCAAAGCTGAATACGGAGCCGACTTTGCCTTGTGCGATCTACTGGCGAAGGGCTTAGGTGTTCATCACGCCGGAATCTCCCCTGAGGTGCGTGCCCTATTGGAGTGGCTGACCGAAGAGGGCGAAATAGTGGCGCTGGTAGCTACGACCACGCTGGCACAAGGGGTCAACTTCCCCATATCCAACGTCATTCTATCGACGCATCTTAAGGCGATGCGCAAGAGCGGCAACTACACAAAGGAAAAATTGCGCCCCGATGAGTTTTGGAACATTGCCGGACGGGCCGGGCGGTTGTTTCAAGACACGCTGGGACTAGTTATCTTTGCCTCACAACATCCAGACGACCCCTCCTTAGAGGACTATGTGAACGAAAAAGTGGTGGAACTAGCTTCCGCACTGGAGCAGATGATAGCCGATACCGTCGAGCGGGGCTGGGAGCTGGATTTGCGCCGTTTGATGCGCAACGATGCCAAATGGTCGAGCTTTGTTCAATATTTAGCCCACAGCTACCGAAAAATTGACAATCACAGTCAGTTCCTCGCCGACACAGAGAAAGTGCTTAAGCGGACGTATGTCTATCACCGGTTGAGTAAGCATCAACCTGAGTTGGCTGAGCAATTGATCGAATCCGCTCGGTTGTACGCCGAGCAGCTTAAGAACCTTCCTTCTGGGGTCTTGACCCTAGTCGACGGCACCGGATTTTCACCGGAGAGCATCATGGGATTACTAAGCCAGAAGGCGTCTTTCAGCCTGCAGGCGGAGGAGTGGAGTCCAAGCCGTCTCTTCCAATCCGATGGCCAGGGGCTAAAAAGTCTCATCGGTGCCTTGCTTACGGTGCCGGAGCTAAGTATGCCGACTTTTGGGGGCGGAGACGGGAAGACCCTCGCCTCCATGTTGGAAATGTGGGTCTCCGGCAAGACGCTGCGAGAAATCGCCGACTGTTACTTTGCAGAGACGGCCGATGTCCAGAAAAGGCTTACAGAGTGCTGCCGTATGATTTACCAAACTCTCACTCACCAAGGCGCATGGGGAGTTGGGGCACTGCAGGTCATGAGTAAGATTGCAGATGCCGACCTGTCGGCCCACGATAAGGCTGCAATTCGTGCTGTGCCGTCGATGATCTACTATGGGGTTCCCACGCTTGAGGCTGTGATCATGCGTAGCCTAGGCGTGCCTAGGTCGATAAGCGTGGCTATGGGTGAGAGGTTTATCCAGGAAGCGCCGGCTGCAGCAACCCCGCGCATTCAGCGCGCGCGCGCATGGCTTGAGCAAAGTTCAGCCGTCACGTGGCAGCAAGTAGCGAAGGATGCCAACCTGGCCATGGACGGAACCCGGATGCGCGCTGTGTGGGGCATTATTACCGGCTCTAGGAGTGGCCTCTCTTGAACCAGGGCGATTGGGTACAGCTAAACGACACGGGCGCAATCGGCAAGGTGCTGGAGGTTGAAAAGCTCTGGGGCGAAACTTTGTGCCGCGTCTGGCT
>JAGXRZ010000064.1 GCA_018335585.1 Selenomonadales bacterium | reverse complement strand
GCCGTTAGGCGCTGCATCTCTTCCTGCCCCAGGGTGACGCGTCCTTGCAGTTCCGCTCCCTGCGTTCTAGCGGCGATTGCCTCGCGCTCGCGCTCGGTTGCAGCCGCCGTTAGGCGCTGCATCTCTTCCTGCGCGACTGCGGCTCTCCCTTGTAGCTCAGCTACCTGTGCCCTTGCGGTGTTTGTCTCGCGCTCGCGCTCGGTTACAGCTACTCTTAGATGTTGCATCTCTTCCTGCCCTAGTGTGACGCGCCCTTGCAGTTCCGCCACCTGCGTTCTAGCGGCGTTTGCTTCGCGCTCGCGCTCTGTTACGGCTGCCCTTAGACGGTGCATCTCTTCCTGCCCTAGTGTGACGCGCCCTTGCAGTTCCGCCACCTGCGTTCTAGCGGCGTTTGCTTCGCGCTCGCGCTCTGTTACGGCTGCCCTTAGACGGTGCATCTCTTCCTGCCCTAGTGTGACGCGCCCTTGCAGTTCCGCCACCTGCGCTCTAGCGGCGTTTGCTTCGCGCTCGCGCTCGGTTACAGCTGCTATTAGGCGTTGAATCTCTTCTTGCGCGACTGTGGCTCTCCCTTGTAGTTCAGCTACCTGAGCCCTTGCGGTGCTTGCTTGTTGTTCGCGCTCTGCTACATCTGCCCTTAGACGTTGCATCTCTTCCTGCCCTAGCGTGACGCGCCCTTGCAGTTCCACTACCTGCGCTCTAGCCGCGATTGCCTCACGTTCGCGCTCGGTCACAGCCGCCGTTAGGCGTTGCATCTCTTCCTGCCCCAGGGTGACGCGTCCTTGCAGTTCCGCTACCTGCGTTCTAGCGGCGTTTGCTTCGCGCTCGCGCTCGGTCACAGCCGCCGTTAGGCGTTGCATCTCTTCCTGCCCCAGGGTGACGCGTCCTTGCAGTTCCGCTACCTGCGTTCTAGCGGCGTTTGCTTCGCGCTCACGCTCGGCAAGGCTTTTGTTAAGCAAGGTGCAGAAGACTCCACTTGTCCCACTCAGGGCAAATCCATCAAAAAAATTCGGTGGAGTACCGAAGAACACTTTTAGCCTCTCTTGGCATCGGGAAACATAATAGCGGTTTAGCCCGTCAAAATATACAAAGTCATACCCAAGGGCCAAAATAAATGCTTCCCATTGCAGATGGGTTTCAGTCTGGGTCGTTGGCAAGGTGCTTTCAATCACCACTATCCAAGGGCGCACTTCGGATGGTTGCCAACTCTGGAGCACCTCTGCTTCCATGCCCTCGACATCGATTTTAAGCCAATGGATGGGTTGCGCCTTGTACATTTCTAGCAAGTCACCCAGAGAAATGGTAGGGACAACTGTCTCGCTAATGGGGAAGCCGTTTCTTGTGTGCATGGCCGCAACATGAGCGTCCCCTGTGCTCAATCCCGTATCTTCAATTTCAAAGAGGCTTCTAACGCCGCTACCGCCTCCAATGACGGCTTGAATTACGACTTCGTCCGGGCGCGCCGCACGAAGTTTCTCCGCGTACTTCGTCACGGGTTCCACATGAACACCGCGCCAGCCCTGCTCATAAAACGCCAAGCTAACGGAATCGACTACCGGGTCCTGCGCTCCAACGTCAATATAAAAACCTTTGCCAACATCCTTTAGAGCCCTCCAAAGCATAACATCCTCGAAGTTTTGTGCATATGATGTAAGCACTCTCTAGCCTCCTACCACCATCGTTAGGTTAGCTCTTGTTTTGTCTTAGTAGTTATGGTGAAAGATGCGTCCAACCAACTTGAACCGATGAAGACTCGGTAGTCCGCATTTACGACGTCGAACACTAGGATGTTGTCGACCCATTCGTAATTGTTTTCTAGATGGGTGTCTGAGCTAACTAGTGCCGGACTAAAGGAATACGAGCCTGGCCCTAGGGTACAGGAGAAAGGCAAGCAGAACTCTACTTCTTCTCCTGCCTGCAGATTCCTTATGATCTGCCCAGTATGCCATGTGTTTGTCCCCCAGACTACGTGGCCTGTCCGGTCACGCAACATGTAGCCTAGCACCAACCGAGGAACTGCCTCGTTAATTGACGCGACAAGCTTAAGCTCCAACTTTTGCCCCACCCGCGCAACTTCGACTGGTTCTTGCGTTTCTGCATCGAGCAAAGCCAAGCTCTTTATGTTTGCTTGCAGGGTACCCGAGCGCGTTACTAACCAGCCGTTCTTTTCGCGCCGCTGCTCGATGCTCAGTTTGGCGTTCTCTTTCTCGGCAATCAAGGCGTTGTAGTAATCTACGACTTCGTCAGGGAGCCCATCTTTAACTACCCTACCGCCGTCAAGAAGAATCGCACGGTCGCAAATGGCCTTAACATCACCGAGGCTATGTGTGACCAATAGAATAGAACTACCCTGATCCTTAAAGCGGCGTATTCTGTCAAAGCTCTTGTGTTGAAAATAGCTGTCCCCGACAGACAGAATCTCATCGACGATCAGCAAATCCGGACGGAAAGCGGTGGCGACACTAAAGGCTAGACGAGCCTGCATGCCGCTAGAATAGATGCGCACTGGTTGGTCAAAGTACTCGCCGATTTCAGCAAAAGCTTCAATCTCTGGCATAATCCGTGTTATTACTGGAACACTGTGGCCCATAAGCCCAGCGGAATGATATGCGTTCTGCCGTCCAGTCAGTTCTGGGTTAAAGCCCATACCTAGTTCGAGGATAGCTGAAATGCGCCCAAATGACCTTACTCGCCCTGCTGTGGGACGGGCAGTGCCTGTAATGAGTTTTAGGAGCGTGCTCTTCCCCGCACCATTTGGGCCGATTATGCCAACTGCCTCTCCTGCGGTGACTAAGAACCCCACATTTTGTAGTACCCAGTGCTCTTCTAGCGGAGCGGCTTTGCCGCCGAACCATGTCCAAATCCGCTGTATTTCACTGCGGTACCGCCTATATGCCTTTCCCAAGTCTTCAACATGCAATTGCACACTCATAGGGCGTCTACCATTTCCGCTGCCGCCTTCCGAAACAGGAATAGCGCCATACCCATAAGAATGAGTGCTATTGCTGCTACTGCTGCGACGCCTTCATATAGCGGAGCCTCCCCAAATACCATAACGTTTTGATACGACCTGACTAGATGGTACATGGGGTTGAAGACCATCCAATTGCGATATGCTTGAGGCAAGATGTCCGGCATGTACACAATGGGGGTAAACCAAAAACCAAACTGCAGGACCACAGGAATGACTTGTGCTATGTCCCGCATAAACACATTCAGCACCCCCAACACCAGTCCTAGACCGACGCCAAACAGCGCAACAACAAGCATCAATAAAGGGACCCAAAAGACATGATATGAAGGCAGGTGCCCAAGCGGAGCAAATATTACAAGACTAGCGCCTAGAAGCATAATATTATTGACGAGCGCACTACCGGCAAGGATTAGAGGAAGTGTAATCCTGGGGAAGGACACCTTTTTCATGAGGTTCCCATTGTCCACAAATATAGTGAGCGAACGCGTGACAATTTCCGAAAACAGCGACCATGCCAAGGTGCCTGCTGTCAAGTAGACGGCATAGGTAAACCTGTTCGTTATCCCGGGTAGGCGCGCCGATAGCACTGCGGAGAGCACAAAAGCAAAAGTAGCGACCTGCGCTAAAGGATGTAATATCATCCAAAGCCCGCCGAGCTTACTGCGAACAAAACGCGTGCGCAACTCAGAACGGATAGAAGATACGATAAAGTGTCGGTAACGCCATGCCCCGGTCATTAATCCCAGCATAAAACCTCCTACTGAGCCCACCGGTAAGCTACAACTGTACAACACTGTAACAGCCTCGCATTACCTACAGCTCCGTCAGCCATATGGTTTCTTCAAAGTCATACATACTGTGGTCAACAGACGGCGATGAGTCCTCCACGTAGACTAAGTCGCCAAAGAGCTTTCGCAACATACCTAGCTTAATGTGCTGTAACAAGGCGTTAAGAGCAGGAGTAAGGCAGACCTTCTTCCTGTGCATTTGGGCAATGAGCCTAACCATTTCTGATGTGCATACGTATTCTTTGTTCTGTGGGAAGAAAACGCCTTCGACACTGTTATCTACCAAGCCCCGGATGAACTCGCAAAGGTGGTCGATATAAATCATGCTGCGCTGGTTTCTTATGCTCGGAAAGACCGGCGTGAGCAAGGCTAGGCGACGCAAGCGCTGGTAGTTACCGGGGCACCCTTTGCCATAAACCATAGGAGCGCGGACAATGGCAACGCGGAAACTCTCGTCCGCCAATTCCGAAATCAGCTGTTCCCCCTGCAGCTTAGAAAGTCCGTAGTGACTGCGCGGGGCTGGTTTGGTTTCTGCGGTTATTACGCCTTCGTCAAGCCCATAAACGCTCATGGAGCTAAGTTGGATGAACTGCTGCACCCCGTCCACTTTTGCTTTTTGCGCTAAAGCGCAGGCTAGGTCACGATTTACTAGGTAGAATTGCGTCGCATTCTGCCTATTCTCGCGTACATGGGCGATACCAGCCACATTTACAACCGCATCAGCTCCGCGAAAGTCCTTGTTCAGCCAGCAGTTGCCTAGGGTATCGACTACTTCCACCGCATACTGCCCGGGGTAGGTTTCTAACCAGCTAGCGAGGCTCTCACCGATGTAGCTCCCGGCCCCCGTTATGATTATTCGCCGCATCGGTGCTCGCCCCCTCTAATACACCTCTCGCCAAGATCACATTCCATGCCGTGAGGAACAGTATTTTGGCGTCAAAGGCTAGGCTTAAGTGCTTGGCATAATGGCCGTCATACTGCGCCTTTTCGTCAATAGACAGACTGTCGCGACCTGAGACCTGCGCCCACCCAGTAATGCCGGGGCGAAGCGCGTTTGCGCCGTTTGCCTGTCGTTTGGCGGTAAGGTCGTATTGATTCCACAGGGCAGGGCGGGGGCCCACTAAGCTCATGTCTCCCCGCAGAATGTTGATTAGCTGTGGGAGCTCGTCTAAGCTGGTGCGCCTTAGGACCCGTCCTACTTTGGTGATGTAAGTTTCGGGCGATGCTAGGAGGTGGGTAGGGACATTGGGTGGGGTGTTAGCATACATAGTACGAAATTTAAGCATTTGGAACTCGGTATTGTCTTTGCCGATGCGGCGCTGCAGGAACAAGACTGGGCCACGGGACTCCACTTTAATTAGAATGGCTATGAGTCCGCACAATGGGGATAGTAGTAAGATGGCAATTAGTGCAACAAATAGGTCCACAAGGCGCTTTATGCGTAGATGGGCACTGTTCATGGCAATAGCCGTTCTAATGTGGCAGCAGCTTGGGTTAGCAGCAAGGCCTCCACACTGCGGGCAAACTCCATAAGTTCCTCTGAGGTACAGCGCTGGCTCAGAGTTTTAGTTGCGGTAGACACATTTCTCCAAGTGTCTTGGTCCACGAAGGGCGGGCTAGTAACGAATATATGTGGGTTTTTGGTGGGGTGCAAGCCTTCGGCACCCGTGTGGATTTCTTCGACAAGCTTTTCTCCCGGCCGTAAACCGGAGAACACGATGGGTATGTCTTGATACGGCCGCAAACCGGATAAGTTAATTAGGTCTAGGGCGAGGTCTAGCACCTTGACAGGGCGCCCCATATCAAGCACAAACACCTCGCCTCCGTTCCCCATTGCGCCAGCCTGGATAACTAGGCTCACGGCCTCAGGTATGGTCATGAAATAGCGCATCATATCGGGGTGAGTTACGGTAACGGGGCCGCCCTTGGCGATTTGCTCTTTGAAGATGGGTATGACACTGCCGCGGCTCCCCAATACATTGCCAAAACGTACGGACATAAACTTGGTTGATGGACCATTATTGTTTAGGCCCTGCAGCAGAACCTCGGCAAGGCGCTTTGAGGCACCCATCACTCCACTTGGGTTAACCGCTTTATCCGAAGATATTAGGACGAAGCGTTCCGTATGGTGATGCAAAGCCGCGAGAGCTACGTTATTTGTTCCTAGGACGTTGTTCTGTAGCGCCTCTGCGGGGTGGCTCTCCATAAGGGGAACGTGCTTGTAGGCTGCCGCGTGAAAGACGACGTGCGGTTCGTATCCAGTAAATACGGCGTTAATGCGCACTGCATCCCGTATGTCTGCAATGAGCGGCGTAATGGGGAGCAGTTGGTAAGCGCCGGTTAACTCGCGGTGTATCTCGAAGATGCTGTTTTCACCACGCCCCAGCAAGAGAAGGTGTTCGGGGTTAAGGCGCGCAATCTGCCGCGAGAGCTCGGAGCCAATGCTGCCGCCTGCGCCGGTTATAAGAACTCGCTTGCCTCGAATGTAGCTGTTGATAGTATCGCCGTTCATCTTTACCTCTGGGCGGGGGAGAATATCTTCAATTTGCACATCTCGCACTTCGTTCATTTTGAAGCTGTCACGCAGGAGCCTATGCAGGCTAGGGACAGTTTTTGGCATAATATTGAGCTTTCGGCAGCGCAGTGTGATATCGCGTACAAGGACCGCAGGAGCGGAAGGCATGGCAATAATGACATGTTCAATTCCCTGTTCTGTCGCCACTTGTTCAAGCAGCGACACACGGCCCAAAATACGAATTCCGGCCAGTTGCATGCCAGATTTCGCAGGGTCGTCATCCAGAAACCCTATAATACTGTAATCAAGCTCTGGGTGTTTGGCAATCTCTTCTACCAAAGACCTGCCGGCATCACCAGCGCCGATAACAAGCACCTTCTGGCGGCCAGGGGCACGGCCGCTACGCCTGGTGAGGTTGTCTACTACCCGAATGCCAAAACGCGTCCCGCCTACGGCGGCCACATTCAAGAAGAACTGCATTACAAAAACGCTCCGCGGGAAACCCATATTGGGTACAGCATAGAACACAACGAACAGTGAAGTGGTTGCCAAGCCGACAGCAAGGACAATTGACAACAGGTCGCGGACTGAAGCATAGCGCCAGATGCGGCTGTAAAGGCCAAAGCTGTAGTAGACCACGAGATACACGGGTGCGACTAGGAGCAAGTACCTAAGCCATGTGCCGTAAAAAATTGGTGGCAAATAGCCATCAAAGCGAAGAAGTAGCCCTGCCAGCCCGGAGGCCGCCAGCGCCACTACATCGCTTAACGCAAGAAGCAGTTTATATTTCCACAGCAAGCTCATGGTGGGTTCGTCCCCTTACGCTTAGGTAATTTGCGCGCTGTCGAATCTTGCGACAGATTTCGACAAGCCTCGACATAGAACTTACTACAATGTTAATAGGTGGAGTCAAGACAGCAAGACAACACTACGCCAAAATGCTAGAGTTGTCAACTGGATGCCAGTGTTTTTTCGACACCAGTATTCTACTGGGTTTGCGCGTAGATAAGCTAGCCTGCGATTGTAAAAGTTGTGTGAAAGGGAGCCCTTAGGGCTCCCATGCTGTTAGCTCAGGCTGTGTTACGAACTTTAGCAGAGCCGGTTCTTTTAGAATGAGATTATACATCGGCTCTAGTGAAGTTAGCCCAAACTCGGGGTAATCTTTTGTGCCCGCAAACCGTAGGGGGGCGTTCTTTGCGTAGCGTGGGTTAGGACGCCACTGTGCTAGACCGCTTTCCGATACCAAGTAGTACGCCCCACCGCGCAGCGCCTTATAGTCTGCATAGACGGACTCAAAGTCGCTGGCCACCCAGTTAGACATTAGCAGCGTCTCGGTGCCGGCGTTAATGGTTATGTGGCCATAGCCGGGCGGGATAACTACTTTGTCGCCCGCCGTAGCTTTAATGGCCACCACGTCGTCTACCCCGCCTGCGCAGGGGCGCTGCAGCAGGTAGGTCGCTTCGCCGTGCAGCACTTCGTATACTTCGGGGTAAGTTACTGAGGTACCGGGCTTAAGGGGGTGGTAGTGGCCAACGGTCTTGTTAAACTCCTGCCCAATCAGACCGGGCGGAATTAGTGTGACGTCAAAGCGCAGGCCGTGTTGCAAGAGAACCGGTTTGTCTACGCAGCGTGCCACATCGCGGTACATATAGTAGAGCTCGTCCATACCCGCGGCTGCTTCGTCACAAAAAGCATAGCGCGCGTCAGCTAACCTGCGCACCGCAGGTATTACCGGCTGAACATCATCGCCGACGAGAACTTGGTTGCCGCGCAGTTGAAGCAAAAGGGACGGAGCTTTTTGCTTCACTGGGTTTTGCCTCCCTCGTTTTTTAGTACCCTGTGTAGATATTTAAGCAGGTCTCCCTTAAGGTCTGCGCGCCGCAGGGCAAAGTCGATTGTGGCCTCCAAGAAACCTAGTCTGTCGCCTACGTCGTAGCGCCGCCCGCTGAAGCTATAGGCATACATGGGTTCGAGGCGGGCTAGGTCCTTAAGCGCATCGGTCAGCTGAATTTCGCCGCCGGCGCCGGGGCGCGCGTGCTGCAAGAGCTCGAAAATGCGCGGGGTGATGATGTAGCGGCCGAGGATGGCTATGTTCGAGGGAGCATCGGTTACGGCGGGCTTTTCTACCAGGTCGGTGACTTTGCACAGGCGGTCTTCTAGCATCTGCCCGGCGACAATGCCGTACTTTTTAACGTCCTCGCGCGGGATTTCTTGCACGCCGAGGATGGTAGCTTGGTGTTCGTCGTATTGCCGGATTAGCTGCGCTAGACAGGGTGGCTCTCCGTCTACAATGTCGTCGCCGAGCAGCACGGCAAAGGGCTCGTTGCCGATGAAGCTACGTGCGCAGTAGACGGCGTGCCCTAGGCCTTTAGGCTCTTTTTGCCGGACGTAGTGGATGTTGACCAAATCGGATATGCGCCGCACTTGCTCTAGCAGCTCGTGCTTGCCTTTTTGCGCTAGCTCTAGCTCTAGCTCGACAGATTTATCGAAGTGGTCTTCGATGGACTTTTTATTGCGGCCGGTGATTATAAGTATTTCTTCTATGCCTGAGGCGATTGCTTCTTCTACTATGTATTGCAGCGTGGGCTTGTCTACGATGGGGAGCATTTCCTTGGGCTGCGCCTTAGTGGCCGGCAAGAAGCGTGTGCCAAGCCCCGCCGCTGGGATTACTGCTTTGCGTACCTTCATGTGTGGCCTCCTTTCGAGATAATGTCTACGGGGGTTACTTAGGATAACCAGAGCCTGATTAGCCTTATTGCCCTGATTAGGAGTTGAGCACAGGGGTAATCAGTGAAATCAGGCTCTAAACTACGGGGGGTTACTTAGGATAACCAGAGCCTGATTAGCCTTATTGCTCTGATTAGGACTGAGTATTGAGGATTTTGTCTCCAACTTTTCCCTCTAATCAGGGTAATCAGTGAAATCAGGCTCTAAACTACGGGGGTTACTTAGGATAACCAGAGCCTGATTAGCCTTATTGCCCTGATTAGGAGTTGACCACTGAGCCGTCATAGGGCCTTTATAAGCGCCTCTCCTTCCAATCAGGGTAATCAGTGAAATCAGGCTCTCAATTACCGGGGGTGCTCAGGATAACCAGAGCCTGATTAGCCTTATTGCCCTGATTAGGAGTTGAGCGCAGGGGCATTCATAAACCCGGTCCGTTAGCAGCATTTGCCTAGATAAGTCGACGTACGTACGCAGTCGCCCGGCCTGAGCCGACTTTCTTGATGTACCCCTCCTGCAACAAATCGGCCAAAGCCTTTTCGATAGTGGTGACGCTGATATCTGGGCAGCACTGCACAATGTCGGTCTTTGAGATTTTCCCGAGCTGCCGGGTAAACATCTCTCGCACTCTGTCTGCTTTGCCGAGTTTGGTGACGACAATCGGCTCTAGGCGCGCCGCAAACTCCTTGTAGGCTTTAAGGAGCACCCCTAGCTGATAGGCCACAAACGGCTGGTAGCTGTGCCGGGCTTCGTGCCACCCTTGCGAGCTCTGCCTGAGGCTCTCGTAGTAGCTCTCTTTGCTGCGCTCGATGATAGCTTCTAGGCTGATGTATTTGCCCACGGTGTAACCCTGCTGATAAAGCAGGAGTAGCGTTAGCAGGCGACTCAATCTGCCGTTGCCGTCGTTAAAGGGGTGGATGCACAAGAAATCCAGCACGAATTTAGCTATCAGGAGCAAAGGGTCAATCCTGCCTTCGCTGATAGCAGAGTGATACGCCTCGCACAGACTAGCCAAGGCTTGTGGCGTGTCAAAAGCCGAGAGTGCTTTAAAACGGACGCGCCTGCCCCCGCTCTCGTCTTCTTCCTCTATGACGTTGTCTTGGTTCTTGTACTTGCCGGCAAAGGCTAAGGGGTGAAACGCGTACAAGTCCCTGTGCAACTGCAGAATGACGTTTGGGGATAGAGCGATGTGGGCGTAGTTTTCGTGTATGGTGCTAACCACTTCTCTGTACCCGGCTATTTCTGCTTCGTCTCGGGTGAGCGGCTCGGCATTGTGGGCGACTAATTGTTCGAGCCTAGCCTCGGAAGTGAATATCCCCTCGATGCGGTTTGACGCACCGGTGCTCTGTATTTTGGCCACACGCAGCAACGCTTCCAGAACATCGGCTTTTGCGGCTAGGAACTGCGCCTGCCGGCCTTTGTGCTCGTGGAGCGCGGCCACCAAGTTCATTATCTCCGGCGTCATCAGCTCGGCGTCTATCGCCCTGTAGTTAAACTCCCGCATATATGGTCACCTGCCTCGCCGAAGCAAAAGGGACGGAGCTTTTTGCTTCGCAAAGAAGTGGCCCCCTCTCACGGCTTCGGCTACTTCGCGGTAATACTGATCTAGGAAAGGCTTAAAATCGAGATAGTCCCTAAAAACCAAGTCTTCAAAGTCGGTACGGGCGTCGTCATTTGCGCAATATACGACCTTGCCTGTAGAAACAATCTCAAACCGCATGACAATAGATGCACTCTGCAGAAATACCAAGTCAACTTTCTCGCCAAGGCGCTCTGCGAGCTCCTCGGCCATTTCTAAACGTAACGCGATGTTGTGCTCTTCGGGCCGGTAACCGGCAAAGAGGACAGCGAGGTCGTAGTCGCTATGCGGGCGAGCCTCACCTTTTGCTCGCGAGCCAAAAAGGTACGCGGCAAGCACACCATGCGCCACGAAGAACGCTTGTTGTTCTGCACCGATTAGTGAAGCCACGGGGCACCTCCTCTGTTCCCTTTCGCGGGGCGGGCCCGGGGTAAGGTGAACTAATTCCTTATCGTCTACAGTTTACATGATATCCCTGCCGCAGACAATGTTGCGATGGGGTTATTTTTTCGTCTATATCCGAAAAAAGCGTGTATTTTTTATTTTTATTGGGCTATAATTGTCACAGGGAGGTGGGTGCATGAAGAGGCGAGACTATTACTTAGACCAACTAGTGGCGTTTCGCGACAGGCCGCTAATCAAGGTTATTACGGGCATAAGGCGCTGTGGGAAGTCCACATTGTTGTCGCTGTTTGAGCAATACCTTGTTGACGTGGCAGGGGTAAGCCGCAGTCGCATCATACGAATTAACTTTGAGTCTATTGAGTTTGACGAGGTTACTACTTACAAGGCGCTGTATCAACTGGTGCTAGGCAGAATGACGGAGCGAAGTGGGCGCTACTATGTGCTGCTCGACGAAGTGCAGCAGGTGCCGGCGTGGGAGAAGGCGGTAAACTCGCTATTTGTCGACTGCGATGTTGACATGTACATTACCGGCTCTAACGCTTACCTTTTGTCCTCTGAGCTGTCTACGCTACTTACCGGACGCTTCGTGGAGATAAAGATGCAGCCCCTGTCGTTTCGCGAGTATGTCGACTTCCATGACGGGGCTATCGCAGGGAAGCCAAGGGAGCTGTTCGCGTCTTATCTGCGATACGGCGGTTTACCTTTGGTGGTAGAGCTTAAAGAAAGGCCCGAAACAATCGCGCCGTTCCTTGCGGGCATCTACAGCACGGTCATTATGAAGGACGTGATTTGGCGCAACCAAGTGCGCGACCCTGCGCTACTGGAAAGCGTAGTCAAGTTTGTGGCCGCAAATGTGGGTAACATTGTCTCGACGAAGAAGATTAGCGATTATCTTACCAGTAGCGGCAGAAAAACTAGCAGCGAGACAATCGACAACTACCTCCGCATGCTGGAGAACGCCTATATTATCTACCGCGCTAATCGCTATGATCTTAGGGGGAGGCTTCACCTAAAGACCCTAGAAAAGTACTACATGGTAGATGCCGGCATTCGCAACCACTTGACGGGCTTGCGCAATACGGATTACGGGCACATGCTGGAGAACGTCGTCTTTATGGAGCTCTTACGGCGCGGGTTTGACGTATGCATCGGCAAGCTAGACCAATACGAAGTCGACTTTGTGGCTACGAAGGCAGACGAGAAAATATACTTCCAGGTGGCGGCCACGATTATGGACGAGAACACGCGCCTACGCGAACTAAGGCCACTGCAGCTTGTTCCAGACAACTACCCGAAGGTAATTTTGTCAATGGATGAATGCGTGTTTAGGGACTTTCTGGGGATACGTTGCGCCAATATTGTGGAGTGGCTGCTCGGCTGAAGCAAAAGAAGCAAAAGGGACGGAGCCTTTTGCTTCGCGCCCCCTTATCGATCAGGCTCTGCAAAGTGATTGTCCCGCAACAATCGCTGCAGGCCCAGCATCTCCCGCAAGTCCTCTGCCACCTGTGCCGCGCCCTTGCCATCTATCTGCTTCTGAAACTTTGCTCTAGCGTGCGTCCGTCCAAAATATCTCATGTCTAACTTTATTTCACGCAGGTAGCGCCATGCGTTCTCATGGGTTACCGGCGACGCCATCGGCCTCGAGTAATCATCGTAAAACACGAGCCTTTTCAAGATGTTCTCTGGGCTGTCCTTTAGCGCTATGGTTGTTAAACTGTCATCTGCCCTAATAATTCGCCAATAGCTGTCCATCAACCCACCTGGCGGCATGGTTAGCACGAAATTATCGCTGTTCTCGTGAAGAATCCTGTGTAATACGACTTGCGCCTTCGCTCTAAAGCCATGCTCGCTGAAGAACTGGTTCTTAATCAGGGTTATAGGACGGTTGAAATGCTTCTCAACTTCAGCGTCAAAGTCAATGAACTTGTAGCCTACGCTATCCGCAAGAAGTTTACCTACCGTCGACTTGCCGACACAGGCTACTCCGACGAGAATGATTTTCATTTATCTGCGCACATAGCGATAACGTCTTCGCCCGGCATCACGCTGCACCTTCTTAATTAGAGAACTGACGAGAAACTGCTCCTTTGATATGCCGCAGGTGAAATTACGAATATCGGCTAAGTCCTCCAGCATATGCGCAATAATTGCTTTAGTCCTCTGCTCGCTCATATACGATCCTCGCCTTCTTCGTAATCTCATAGCCGAACTTGCTCTCTAACTCTAGCGCCTGTCTTGTGGTAATGACGTCAACCACCAAGCCCGCCGCACGCTCAATGTCTTGAATAAGAGACAGGAATGATAACCCCATGGCAACCCTCGTCTCAATCAACACATCGAGGTCGCTGTCGGCAGTCTGCACGCCATCGGCAAACGACCCAAAGATAAAGGCGCGGCTAACCTGTGGGTACTTGTCCATTACTGTGGTGCGTATTACCGCTGCCGCTTCGGCGAAGCTTCTGACCATACCGCATTATCTCCTTTCACGGGGCGGGCCCGGGGTGGGTTGAAGCAAAAGGGACGGAGCCTTTTGCTTCGCGCACAATGGGTTTACTAGCGCGGGATGTACTCCACTCCAGAGAGTCCCTTAAAATGCTCGTCCTGCGTCCACAATACAGCTTGATGGGCATAGGCTGTGGCTAAGATAATGCTATCGGCCATAGGCAGTTTGAGCTCCAGCGAGAGAACTGCTGCTTCAAGGGCAAGCTCTTGGGTAAGAGTAGCAACCTGGCCTACGGCCATCCATCCTATGGCGCTTAAAGCAACGTCCTCCCCTCGCTGCTGAAGGATACGCTTAAAAACCTCATACATAGTAATGGTTGGAACCACTAGGTTGGCCGTGTCTTGTATAACTGACGCAAACCGCCTACCGTTGGTGCCTTTGCCAAAATACTCGAGCCAGCCCGAGGAATCGACAATGTTCATACACGATCCTGCTCGTCACGCTCGACACTGGTATCTATGCCGGCAATAAACCCATAGGCTTCTTCGATAGGCGGCACAGCAACTACGCGCAGGGTGTGTTTGTACGGGATAAAAACTACTTTTTGGCCGGGCTTGAGCGCGAACTGCTTACGAATCTCACGTGGAATTACGATCTGGTATTTTGCCGAAATTGTAGCGGCATGCATCTACTTACGCCCCCTTATCGATCAGGCTTTGTAAAGTGATTGTACCGCACTAGACCCCCTATGGCAACTTTTTATGGCCTTTTTGCTGCATAGCGATGTTGCCGTAGCAGAACCCACGGTCTATAATAATTACATACACTACCAGCGAAGGGAGATGTGCCGCATGGAAGCAGCGGAGCTCTTGCGCATAATCAGGGAAGAGATGCAGCGCATGTTCCAGAGCAGTTCCCTAATCCATGGGGATGAGGTGCCTGTCCACAATTTGACGGTAGACGCGCTCGACATGCATGAGTTTCGTCACTACATCAAGCAGCAGTACGGCGATGTGGAGCTTGAAGGATGCGTGACGGCGTCTTTAATGTCGCCGGGGCGCTCCTTTTCAAGCATGAACCCGAGCGGCGCTTACCGGCGTTTGTGGTGAAGTGTGCGTCTTTCCCCGGAACTGACATACACACCTCGCAATATGCCGACAGCGAAGACATAGCTGGCGCGCTGCGTCAGGTTTTTAAGGACACACTCGCGTTTGTGAGCCGCAACTTGTTACGCCTGCAGAAAGACAAAAGCGTCAACTCGGTGGGTGAGATGGAAATACCCAAGGTGACGCTAGAGGAGCTAATTGTAAATGCCCTGGTACATCGCGACTATTTCGTTTCGGCACCGGTAAGGGTGTTTGTGTTTAGTGACCGTGTTGAGATAGTTAGCCCGGGGCATCTGCCCAATAATCTGACTGTAGAGCATATAAAGAACGGCAACTCCAACATCCGCAATCCAATCCTGGCGTCGTTTGCGGCGAAGATGCTGCCGTACAGGGGTTTAGGCACCGGAATTAGGCGGGCACTAAAAGAGCACCCCCATATCGACTTCGTGGACTACCGCGACGGGAACCTGTTCAAAGCGATTATCTACAGGGTTTGAAGCACGAAGCAAAAGG
The DNA here is from genome assembly GCA_018335585.1 of Selenomonadales bacterium. Taxonomy (NCBI): domain Bacteria; kingdom Bacillati; phylum Bacillota; class Negativicutes; order Selenomonadales; species Selenomonadales bacterium. The sequence goes on along the minus strand of JAGXRZ010000064.1, from coordinate 15,049 downwards.
GACAGACGCACTTCTATAGCACCAAAAAGCGCAGCACAAACAGCACGGCGAGGATGTACATGGTGGGGGAGATTTCCGCGAAGCGGCGCGCAGCCATCCTGAGAACTACATAGGCCAGTACGCCCCAAACAATGCCTTCGGCAATGCTGAAGGCGAAAGGCATCATCACAAAGGCGAGGAACGCGGGGATGCCTTCGAGATAGTCTTCGAAGTTAATCTTGGTGATGGGCTCCATCATAAACACGCCCACGATGATTAAGACTGGGGCCGTTGCCGCGCTTGGCACGAGGCCCGCGAGAGGCGCGAAAAACAGCGCCGCCAGGAAGAGGATGCCCGTAACCACGGCCGTGAGCCCGCTACGCCCGCCTTCGGAAACGCCGGCGGCGCTTTCGATGTAGGTTGTGACGGTGCTAGTGCCAAGGACGGCACCCGCTACGGTACCGACGGCATCGGCCACGAGGGCGTTGTTGACGCGCGGGAGCTTGCCTTCTTTGTCGAGCATTTTGGCTTTGCTGGCCACGCCGATTAGCGTGCCGACGGTGTCAAACACGTCGACAAAGGCAAAGGAGAAGACGATGGGTATTGCGGCGAGTCCTAGGGCAAACAGCTCTCTGAGCCCGCCGGTGAACTCGCCAAAGTGGAGCAGCGCGGGCGGCATAGAGAACAGCTTAAACCCCTCGGCAACAGGTGTAACTCCCGTAAGGATGCCAAGGAGCGTGGTCACTATAATGCCGATAAGCAGTGCACCGCGCACTTTAAGGGCGACTAGCACGCTCGTCGCCACCAGCCCAAAAACGGCGAGGAGCACCGGCGGCTGGGTTAGGTCGCCTAACTTCACGAGGGTGGCGGGGTTGGCCACGACCAGGCCGGCGTTCTTAAAGCCAATCAACGCAATAAACAGGCCGATGCCGGCACCGACCGCGAGCTTGAGCGACATGGGGATGGAGTTAATTATCGACTCGCGCGCTTGGGTCAGCGTGAGGAGAATAAACAGGAGACCCGAGACAAATACTGCGGCTAACGCGACTTCGTAGCCATACTTGGAGCCAACCACAAAGGCGAAGTAGGCGTTTAGACCCATGCCGGGCGCAAGGGCGAACGGGTAGTTGGCGATAAGCCCCATGGTTACGGTAGCGAGAGCCGCCGAGAGGCAGGTGGCGACAAAGACGGCGTTAAAGTCCATGCCGGTTGTCGCGAGGATGTTGGGATTAACAAAGATGATGTAGGCCATGGTCATGAAAGTCGTTAGTCCGGCGAAGAGCTCTGTCCGCAGGTTGGTGTTGTTTTCGTGCAGCTTGAAGAACTTTTCGAGCATTGCCTTTCCTCCCTTTTTGGCCGCTGTTCTCCCCAAAACAAAAAGACGGGGAGGTTACGAGAAAACCTCCCCGTCTAGGTTTTTATCCCTACGGTGTAGCGCTTGGGCGCCTGCGCCGCTCGGACCGACCCAGCCGTAGCTGTGGAACCCTAGGCGCACTTTAGCTCGCGAGCGAAGCCTATTTTGTTGCACTACCAAAATAGCACGCGCGTGGGTGGGTGTCAACTGCGTAGCACAGCTCACGGCTCACTGCTGGCGGCTGGCGGCTGGCGGCTGGCGGCTCGGTCTTGCCCTTACACGCGCCATCTGTTATCATTGATTTACATCATGATGTAAGGAGTGTATGCCAGTATGGTGCGCACGCAAATCCAGTTAAGTGAAGAGCAGGCGGCCTTTTTGAAAGCGAGGGCAGCCATCGAAGGTTCTTCCATGGCCGAGCTAATTAGGCAGTACATCGACAAGGCACAGAAGTCCGCGCTTACTGTGGAAGCATCGAGCCGCCGACACCGGGCCGCAGCCATTGCGGGGCAGTTTCGCTCTGGCATAGGGGACGTGGCTGAGAACCACGACAAATACCTAGCGCACGAGTACGCCAAGTGAGCGTGTATATCGATACTTCGGCTTTCCTCGCTGTGCTCGATGCCGACGACGCGCACCACCCCCAGGCAAAAGCGGCGTGGATATCCTTGTTGGAGTCTGACGAGATTCTGCTGTGCAATAATTACGTGCTGATAGAAACCCACGCCTTAGTTCAGCATCGGCTAGGGATGGCGGCAGCAAGGGCTTTTGTCGAGAACGTGTATCCCGTGCTGACAATCATCTGGCTAAATGGCGATGCTCACAACCAAGCACTGAGCGCATTGCTGACGGCTAACCGCAGGGACTTAAGCTTGGTCGACTGCGCCTCGTTCATTACTATGCGCCAGTTAGGCATTAACCGTGCCTTTACTTTTGACAAGCATTTCGTTGAGCAGGGATTTTCGCAGGTGTGAGCGAGCTTTAAGCGGTGAGCGGTAAGCGGTGAGCGGTGAGCGGTGAGCGGTGAGCGGTGAGCGGCTGGCGGCTGGCGAGCCTGTCTGAGAAAAGACCTTTGAAAAGGGCGACAGCCCACCGTTGAGCCGTACTTTTCCAGTAGGTGGATGGTAGCTGAAATTTGAGCCGGTTGTAGTGGGTAAATCTATCACTCACCCCTCCTCTAGCGGGGTTTCGTGCGCCCGTTCCGCAAAATGAGACAAAGATACCCTAGACCATTCTCGGCAACACTTCAGCCCTAGCGCGCCGTAGGTGGCATAGAATGTTCGTAATGGCCGAGATAAGGTTTAGTGTGTATTCGACATTTCGTTTGCCCCAGCGTCGCAACCTGCGCATTCCGGAGGCAACAGCGATTCCGTAGAAAGCACGCTCCACCACGTAACGATCCTTCATAACGGCTTTGTACTCTTCTGTACTACATCTGTTGTGCGCCGCTTCGTTTAATGCGTAGAATCTGCTGATCTCGATGCGTTTCCGTTGGTTCTTGCCACGACAGGTGGAGAATCTCTCACAACCTCTGCAGTTTTCAACCAGAAAGGAGTAATGCGTTTTGTTGTTCACTTCTTTGCCCGGCTTACCGTGAACCCCATTGGGACAAACTATGGTCTCCTTGTCTGGGTCATACGTAAATCCCTCTGGCAGGGGCTTGAAATTGGTCGGTTTTGCATAAAGCTCAAACCCATTGGTCTTGGCAAACTCCTGGTTCTCACCCCAACCGTAAGCGCTGTCTGTGGCCACGATTTCTGGCTTAAGCTCGTTCTCTGTTAGCTGTTCTGAAATTGCTGGCAGCTCATTGCCGTCTGCCACATTGCCGGGACTTACGGTGGTGGCGGTGATGACCCCCTGCTTAGTTACCGCAATGTGTGCTTTGTAGCCATTGAAGGTTTTTAGCTTACTCTTCCGCCCATATCTCGCTTCTGGGTCTGCTACAGAAACTATCCTATCTTGGCTTTCATGGCGCTTCAGAGTTTCAACGCCACCCTCGGTCTTCTTTAGACTCTGGCTAAGGACGGTACGCAACACGGCGATTTCTTCTGCAGCGTCTCCGATGCCCGCACCCTCTACGAATTCGAGCAAGGTTGTTGCCTGTGTGTATACTTCCTGCAGCACTTCCGCGCGCTTCACCTCGCTAAGCTTGCCCTCATCAAAGCGCCCGGCCTTTTCTTGTCTGGTGATGTGCTGCAAGTAATCTCCAAGCCCGATGTCTTGCAGCTCTTGATGAGAAACTTGCTCGGATTTATCTAATGCGCGAACAACATTAGAAATAGCGCGTCTAGTAAGGGCCACCGGACTGACGATGGCGATTGCAGGCTCAATGTGTGTTGCGTCTACGAACATGGTCTCCGTAGCCTTGACCAAGCCCGAATCAACCATGTGTTTAAGAACCAAGGCGAATATCTCCTTGTCTTTCCCGTGTTTGCGCATCCTGTTCCGATGGGCATCAAAAACGCTATGATCAAAGCCCTTATGAAAGGCTGGGAGACCTAAGGCAAACTTAATCTCTAGGTTGTAGCGCACGCGTCTTTCCAGTTCGCGATCTGAGAGGTGTAGATATTCCTGCAAAGCCAGCGCAGCAGTGAGGATAACAGGATCGTTCGCGGGGCGGCCCAGCCTCTCGTGGTACATGCCATCAAAAAAGTCTTTTGGGAGAAGGTTAGCAAAGGAAGACCGAAAAGCACGCGCCCAATGGGCTGGCGGAATCATCTCTTCGAAAACCATATCCCCATCGAACATGTTCAATTGCGCAAACTCCCGAGCTTTACGCATCGTAGTGCACCTCCAAAGACATCGCTTACATCATTATTCGCTATTTATAGATGCAACTCCTTCTTTTGGAGACAAATTCATCGGGTTTCTAGACAGGCTCGCTGGCGGCTGGCGGCTGGCGGCTGGCGGCGGGCGGCGGGCGGCTGGCGGCGGGCGGCGGGCGGCTGGCGGCGGGGAGCAGCGAACCACGTAGGAGGGGCGTGCAGGAGTATGGGCAGGCTTAAGTACTTGTTTCTTAGATTACTGGCGCTAGACTTTGGCAATATGTTTGCGGTTATCAACAAGATTCGCGCGAAGACCGGGCGGCTGCGGCTTGTTATCTTTGCGGACATCGTATGGTGCGGCTTTAAGTACCTAGCTGGGTACATGGACTACTATATCTTTGGTATGTACAACCTAAACGCCGGGCAAAGAGAGACCGTGCTGACGAGGGGCAAGAACGACAGGTTTATTAAGATGTTTAATGACAGCAGGCATTGGCATATCGTTGATAACAAAGACGAGTTTAACGCCAAGTTTGCGAAATACCTTAGGCGGGACTGGTTTTATATTGACGACAATGAGGCGGATTTTTCGCGCTGGATAAGTGACAAACAGGCGATTATCGTTAAGCCTAGGGATGGCACGTGCGGCAAGGGGATTGAGAAGATTTTGCCGTCGCAACATAAGCCCGCGGAGCTGTATCGCTACCTGGTGCAGAACAGACTGACGGTGTTAGAGGAAGTTGTGACGCAACACCGCGAAATGAATGCGCTACACCCCCATTCGGTAAACACGGTTAGGGTTGTCACTCTCTTAAAGGGCAAGGTGCCGCGCGTTGTCGTGGCCTTTATGAGGATCGGCAACGGCAAGGTGGTCGACAACTTTAACAGCGGGGGCATGGTTGTGCCCGTTAATGTAGAGGACGGCACGGTCAAGTTCCCGGCCATAGATAAAGCGGGCAACTTGTATCGCAGTCACCCGCTAACCGGCGTAAGTATAGAAGGTTTTGCCGTGCCCCTGTGGAGCGACGTCCTGGAGTTGGCCAAGCAAGCGGCCATAGAACTGCCGGAGCTCGGCATTATGGGTTGGGATGTAGCAGTGACCGACGACGGCCCGCTGCTTATCGAGGGCAACCACTACCCCGGCCACGATATCTACCAACTGCCCCCGCATACCCCCGATGGGATTGGGCTCTTGCCGGTGTTTGAGGCAGCGGCGCAGAGGGACGGAGGAATGTCGCTGAGGGACGGCAGGGTGTGCGAAAACCTGGCGAACCCTTGCTGATAGAAACCAGCTGGCGACAAAGGTATTGTAGGGACGTGCGTTTCGCACGTCCGCGGACGTGCCATAGGCACGTCCCTACACCCGAGGCAGGGTTTTCGCACAGTCTGACGGAGGAGCGCGACATTAGCGAGATCGACATTAGAGAGCGAGACATTAGAGAGCGAGACATGCGTGAAGCAAAAAGCTCCGTCCCTTTTGCTTCAGCACCGCACCAGTTCGTACTCTAGGCTCCCCATCCCTACTTTGGCGGCGTGGCGGAGCTGGATGTAGGGGTCGTGCCGGGGGTGGCTCAGTACGGCGAGGTTGGCGGCGTGGGCTCTAGCGGTTAGGTCTAGGGTGGCGGCGTCGACGGCGACTGGGTCGGCGGAGGCGAGAATGCCAAGGTCGGGAATGAGCTTGTCTTGCTTGCGGCTGATGCAGTCACAGTCCTTGGTCATGTTGACCATAATGTTAAAGTGAAAAGCCTTGCCCGCCTTGGCCTTGACCGAGCCATATGCATACTCGGCCATGGCTTTTTGCAGATAGGCGGGGTCGGCGCCCCAGTCGTACTTTATGGCTTCGAAGCGGCAGACGGTCAGGCATTCGCCGCAGCCGATACAACGCGTGGCATCGATTTGCGCGATTTTTCCCGGCATGCTGATGCAGTCGACAGGACACCACTCCAGGCACTTGCGGCAGGCGACGCACTTTTCGGCGATGACGGCAGGCTTCATGGAGCTGTGCTGGCGCATCTTGCCCATGCGCGAGGCTAAGCCCATGCCAAGGTTCTTAATGCAGGCGCCGAGCCCGGTGGCCATATGCCCCGTGGGGTGGTTAAGGGTGATAAGCGAGTCGGCCACGACAGCCTCGCGCGCGATTTTTACGCTGGCGAAAAGTTCGCCGTTTATCTCGACGTCTAGTTCGCTGTTGCCGAGCAGACCGTCGAGCATTATAAAGGGTGCGCCGGTGGCGGCGATGCTAAAACCGTGCCGCTCGGCATGCAGCAAGTGCTTAACGGCGTTCATGCGCTCGCCCTTGTAGAGGGTAGCGGTCTCGCCTAGGAAAGGCGTAGCTTTGGCGGCAGCCACTAAGTCGACTGCGGCTTTAACGAGCGCGGGGGCGAGGTGGGTGTCGTTGTTTTTTTCGCCCACACTAAACTTAATCAGTGTAAAGTCGTTCTTGGCGAGCGCCAAAGCGGCATTGCTGGCGGCAAAGAGCTTGGCGAGGGCTGCGGCCTGCGCGGCAGGCGAAGCGTTGTCTGGTAGGGGGATAAAATACACTTTAGGCGGCATGGGTGTCTCTCCTTTGGGCAAGTGTTTTAGGCGCGGCGGAGCTTAAGGCGGCGGAACACCATGGCAATAGCTTGGTCTACCTCTTCTACTTTAAGAACGAGTAGCAGTAGTCCATAGACTGCGAGGCCGACGCCGACGGACCCTCCGAGGGCCAAGATGTCGCCTAAGGGGGTGAGCACGCGCAATGCGAGGTCGGTGGCGACACCCATAACGGCCGAGGCCAGCACGACTTTAGGCACGAGCGGGCCCAACCGGAGCTTCCCGCGCCCGAGTTTTTTGCTGAGCAGGTAGAGCGAAAGTCCCGAGCTAAAGAGCGCGCCAAGCGAGGTGGCAAGCGCTAGGCCTCCGTGGGCGAGCGGCACCACTAAGGTGACAGCTAAGGTAATACTGACGATAGTTGTGGCTATGCCCACTTTGACTGGGGTGACGGTGTCCTGCAATGCATAGAAGGCGCGCACGAGAACCTGTCCGACGGAGAGGCCAAGCAAGCCGACGGCATAGAACGCCATGGCGAATGCAGTCTTGACAGTGGCGTCGGCATCGAAGTGGCCACGCTCAAAGGCGAGGCGCACGATGGGGTAGCGCAAGACAATCAGGCCGACGGTAGCCGGTAACATTAACAGAAGTAGCCCGCGCAGACTGGCGGAAGCAGTTTTGCCAAAATTTATTTTGTCGCCTCGGGCGGCAAAGTCTGTAAGGGCGGGATAGACGGCCGTGGCGAGAGCGGTAACAAAAATGCCTAGCGGTAGCTGCACAAGGCGGTTGCCAAAGCTAAGCGCGGCGAGGCTGCCCGCGTCAAGGCCCGAGGCGAGGCGCCTGTCGACGATGGTGTGGGCCTGTCCAAAGACGGCGCTGAGCAGAATCGGGGCGGCGAGGACGAGGACCTTGGTAAAGGCCGGGTCTAAAAAGTTGATACGGGCGAAAAGAGGATATCCCTTGTAAATGGCGGCGGCAATCAGGAGAAACACGGGAACGGATAGGCTAACCATGGTATACCACGCTAAGGGAAGGATGGCGGGGGTAGCAAGTGCAAGCAGTCCCGCAATAATGATGATATTTTGCAGCACCGGGCTTATGCCGGGCAACAGGAACGACTGATGCCCGTTAAACAGAATGGTGAGAAACTGCGAGAGGCTCATCAGCAGCGTGCCGAAGGAAAGCACTCTTAGCAGCGAGACTGTGAGCTGCTGCTGCTCCGCCGGAAAGTTGCCGACTACAATGCGGACTATCTCCGGGGCAAAGGAGATGGTTATGAGACTACCGATAAGCCCGACAAGCGCACTGGCGACAAAAGTTGTGCCGGCTAACGCGGGGCCGCGGCCGCGCGTACGCTCCTCGCTATAGACGGGGAGAAAGGTGGTGGCCAACAGGCCGCCGATAACTCCCGCCAAAATCTGCGGGATGACCATAGCGGCGACGTACGCGTCGACCTCGGCTCCGATGCCAAACCGCCAAGCGATAGCCTGCTCGCGGACAAACCCAAACAGCTTGCTGAGTACCGAGAGCACACTTAACCAAAAGGCGGCGCGGAAAATGGCATGCTTGTTTGTCATGACTTACCCCGTTTCCTGAAGCAAAAGGGACGGAGCTTTTTGCTTCGCGATATTGCTTAATGAGCACTTGGCACTTGGCACTTGGCTCTTAGCACTTGGCTCTTAGCACTTGGCACTTAGCACTTAGCACTTAGCACTTAGCACTTAGCACTTAGCACTTGGCACTTGGCACTTGGCACTTAGCACTTGGCACTTAGCACTTAGCACTTAGCACTTAGCACTTAGCACTTAGCACTTAGCACTTGGCACTTAGCACTTAGCACTTAGCACTTAGCACTTGGCACTTAGCACTTGGCACTTAGCACTTAGCACTTGGCACTTGGCACTTGGCACTTGGCACTTGGCACTTGGCACTTGGCACTTAGCACTTAGCACTTAGGAGAACGGAGTGCTGAGAGCACAGAGAGGGCGGAAGGGTGAGTGCTGAACGCTGATAGCTGATAGCGACCAGCGACAAGCGACAAGCTCCTGGCGGCTGGCGGCTGGCGGCTGGCGGCTGGCGGCTCTGCTCGCCTCCTCAAGTATATAGATTCTCCCTTTGCGCGACAAGGGAACTAGGCTGTGCGTGCCGAATAAAATGCCCATGAAAGCAAGGGGGCAAAGGACATGAAAAACTGGCGGGTAGTTTTGGCGACTCTCGTGGCCGTAGTGCTAGTAGCCAACTTGGCCGTAGGGACTGTGGCGCAGGCGAACGATGCGTTTCACATCGTGGTCGAAGTAATGCGACTTGTGCAGCGGGAGTATTGGCAGGAGATTAGTGCCAACACGCTAATACAGGGGGCGCTGAAAGGCATTATGGAGTCGCTCGGCGACCGCAACTCGCGCTTTATGCCCCCGGTTGAACACGCGCAGTTTATCGAGCACGTTACAGGGGCGTTTGGCGGTATCGGCGTGGCTATCGAAGTGACGCCCAATGGCCTTTTGATTACGCGCGTGTTTAGGAACAGCCCGGCGGCGCGGGCAGGTCTGCAGGCAGGCGACGTCATTCTCTTGGTTGGGGATAAGGATACGCGGCACCTTACGCTGCAGGAGATTACCGGCCTACTGCGGGGCGAGGTTGGCACACCTGTAACTATCTCGTTTTTTCGCGGGCAGGCGGCGAACTTTCACACCGTGACGATAATGCGCGAGCGGGTTGTGGCACCGTCGGCGACTTGGCGCGAGCACGAGGGCTTTGGCTACATTTTCATCGAGCGCTTTGGCGAGGGGCTGTCGGCTGATATCGAGCTTGCTCTGAGTGACCTTGCCCACACGCGGGGGATAATCTTAGATATGCGGGGCTGCCCGGGCGGGCTGCTCGACCAACTTGAAGCTATAGCGCCGCGCTTTGCCCGCGGGCAAGTCCTCGCCCAGATTAAGAGTCGCGGCGGTCGCGTGGAGCCTATCCCCATGAACGGGGTGGGCCTTGGCAAGCCGCTGGTGGTTTTGGTGGACGGGCGCACGGCGAGTGCCGCCGAAATGCTGACAGGCGCAATCCAGGACACCGAATCGGGTTTTGTAATCGGCACGCGCACTTTTGGCAAGGGTACGGCACAGAGGATATTTACTGTGGCGCGCGAGATTGGCGGTGTAAGCATTACTGTGCTTGGCTACTTAACGCCAAACGGCAGAATGATTGACGGCGAGGGTTTAGAACCAAACTTAGTGGTGCACCCTGTACCGCCGCAGTTTTTGCCGCCGCTTGCGCCGCTCGTGCCGAACGACTTGGTGCTTAGGCAAGGAGACCGCGGCGAAAACGTAAAGAAGTTGCAGGCGGCTTTAATCGCGGCAGGGCTAATGGCGGGCACGCCGACCGGGTACTTCGACTGGCAAACGCGCCTCGGGGTGATAAGGGTGCAGCAGCGGGAAGGGCTGTTGGCGGACGGGGTTACTTCGCCGGAGGTCATTAACGCGCTAAACACCTTGCTGGTGCGCCCGCCCGTGCACCGCGACGCGCAGCTAGAGGCAGCGGTAGAGTGGCTGCGGCGGAGGTAGGAGCGAGCCGCCGGCCGCCAGGCGCTAGGCACCAGCGGTGAGCGGTGAGCGGTGAGCGGTGAGCGGTGAGCGATGAGCGATGAGCGATGAGCGGTGAGCGATGAGCGATGAGCGGTGAGCGGTGAGCGATGAGCAATCGTGAATCGTGAACGGCGGGGAGATGGCCTGTAGGGACGTGCGTTTCGCACGTCCGCGGACGTGCCACAGGCACGTCCCTACACTCGAGGAAGGTCTTTCGCACAGTCTGCTCTCCTTTTTGCTTCTGGAGTGAGGGGCTTTCTACCAAGAGCCAGGAGCCAGGAGCCAGTCGCTATCATCCCCGCCCCCTCCCCGAAGTGCAAAGTGGAGTGCGCGAAGCAAAAAGCTCCGTCCCTTTTGCTTCGCCTGGCGGCTGGCGGCCGGCGGCTGGTAGCCTCCCCACAAGCGACAAGCGACAAGAGCGAGGAGGTTTTACTATGGAAAAGTTTAAGAGTGTTATCGGCCGGGAGTTTATCGAAAAGACTAAGTATCAGTACAGCGTGCCGTCTGACCAGGAGAAGGAACTGCCGCAGCCGCCGCTCGACCAAGAAATTGAGGCGGGCAAGCCTGTGATTGAACTGCCCGCGCCCGGAGAGCTGGAAATCCCGGCGATAGACCTACTGACCGCCATCGAAAACCGCAAGAGCACGCGCAAATTCGGGGACGGATGGCTGACGCTTAAGGAGCTGACGTATCTTCTTTGGACTACACAGGGCGTAAAGCGCGTCACCAGCCGCCCGGCGACGCTCAGGACGGTGCCTTCGGCCGGGTCGCGTCACCCGCTTGAGACTTATCTCTGGGTGCACAGGGTGGAGGGCCTAGTGCCGGGCATCTACAGATACAAGGCGATTGGGCACAAGTTGGTGCAGATTGACTCGAGCGAGGGCTGGGGAGAGAAGCTCTCGGAGGCGTGTTACAAGCAGCCCTTTGTGGGGAACGCGGCAGTGAGCTTCTTTTGGGCAGTGGATATCTACCGCACGGAGTGGCGTTATAACGAGCGCGCCTACCGCTACGTTTTGCTGGATGCCGGCCATGTATGCCAAAACCTGCACCTAGCGTGTGAGGCTATAGGTGCAGGCATGTGCGCTGTGGGAGCGTATCACGACGACGCGCTAAATGCCCTACTGGACCTCGACGGCAAAGAGCACTTTGTCGTCTACGCCGCCGCCGTGGGCCGCTGAAGCAAAAGGGACGGAGCTTTTTGCTTCGCAAGAACTGACACCACATTATTATAATCCATGTTATAATAATCGCAGGGGGTGTCAACATGCAGCAGACTGTGGATAGACTTGAGGAGCTTGGCTACCTAGAGGCTGAGTATAGGCGGCCGGGGTCTTCACTCGTCGTTCTTTACGGGCGCCGACGCCTTGGCAAGACCCATATCTTGCGTCATTTTCTGCAGGGTAAGCCTGGGCTCTATTACCTGGCTACAGAAGAAGCAGAAGCCGAAAACGTGCGCGGCTTCCAGGCACAGGTGGCAAGCTTCATCGGTAGCGCCCTGCTAGCTAAGGGCAGTGGTTTTGGCTGGGGGGACCTGTTTGACGCGATACGCGAACACGACCCCGCAACAAAAAAGGTCATCGTAGTCGATGAGTTTCAGTACCTGGGGAAGACTAATCGGGCCTTTCCTTCTGTACTGCAGAAGATTTGGGATGAGCGGCTTAAGGAAGCTAATATTATGCTCATCCTGTGCGGGTCGCTTATCACCATGATGCACAGCCAAACGCTCGCCTACGACAGCCCGCTCTACGGCCGCCGCACCGGGCAAATACGCTTGCGGCAAATTCCGTTTCGTCATTACCACGAGTTTTTTCCCACCGTGCCTGCTGCCGAGCTCCTTCTACGTTATGCCGTAACGGGAGGCGTACCGAAGTACATAGAAGCTTTTCGCAGTGGGGGCGACATTTACCAAGGGATTCGGGAGAACATTCTCACGCCGACAAGTTTCCTCTATGAGGAGCCTATCTTCCTTTTGGAGCGAGAAGTATCGGAGACGTCTCGCTATTTGTCGATTGTCAAAGGCATCGCCCACGGCAATCACAAAATGGGCAAATTAGCTGCGACACTCGGGGTCGCCCAGAACAAGCTTACGGAGTATCTGGCCACGCTCATTAGCTTAGACTTAGTTGAGCGCCAGGTGCCCGTGACCGAAAGCAATCCCGAGAAGAGCAAGCGCGGGTTGTACTTCTTGCGTGACAACTTTATAGCATTCTGGTTTCGGTTTGTCTTTCCATATCGTAGCCAAATAGAAATGCAGGACCTAAATATAGTGCTTGAGAAGCTGCACGAAGGGTTTGTCTCGCAACATGTCAGCTATGTTTTTGAGCGTATCTGCCTAGAATGGCTGGCAGAGAAAAACGGCGGGGACGCCTTCTACAAGATGCAAAGAATCGGCCGCTGGTGGAACGACCGCGAGGAAATAGATGTGGTGGCGCTTAATGACGACACGCGAGAAATCGTCTTCGGCGAATGCAAGTACTCCGTGAATCCTGTGGACGCCGACGCGTTCTATGCCTTGCGTCAGAAGACCGCCGCTGTGAAGTGGAACCTCGGCAATCGACAAGAACACTATGCATTGTTTAGCAGGTCGGGCTTTACGCCCGAACTCCATTCCCTTGCCGCCCATCAGCCTAACCTCAGCCTGTTTGAAGCACGAAGCAAAAGGGACGGAGCTTTTTGCTTCACTGAGTTTGGGGCTGGCTTATTATAATCGTGATTATCCCCCGACTTGGCGAGCCGCTAGCTACGGAGCCTGCGCGAATCTATGCTTGCTCCTGCTCTGCTAAGCTGGCGCGATGCACGATATTGGCGCTAACCTCTAGAAAGGCCGCAATCTTTCTGTGGCTGAGATGGGTGCGCTGCAGGAGCTCGATAATTAACTCTTCCATGAGTTCGGGGTGCCGTTTCAGCGCGGCGCGGTCGACAATGCCGTGCGTCCGGCAGAATTTTTCAATAACAGACTGCGCGTGATTCCGGCGCAGCTCGGCAATATCTTCTTCGGTGTCCAGATGCTCGTGCGCGTCGGGCTCGCCGTGAAAGGCGACGAACCCGGCTGTTCCACTGGAGATGAGTCCTAACACGAACTGCTTTTGCTCCTGCGAAATGATGTCGGCACCTTCTAAGTACTCGCGATAGCTACTCCACGTATATTGCTTGGCCTCTTTAGCTAGCCCCGCTTTCACAGGGTTATTGTGCACGTACCGCACTACTTGCAGCAAGTGGCGGTCGCTAGTGACAATCTCGCTGCGGTAGCGGTTCTGATATACATGCCCCACTCGCTCGTGGATAGAGTTGTACCACATGGCGTATGTCAAGTTTAGCTTCCTGATTGCCGCCATAAGCGCTGCTAGCTCTGCCTGCAGCACAATGTGGACGTGATTGTCCATCACGCAGTAGGCGGCGATGCTGAGGCCTTCGAGCTTCTTTAGTGTTTTGATGAAATAGGACTTATCTCCGGCTGACTGGTAGATAGAGTCGCGATTGATGCCCCGCATCATGATGTGGTAGTACCCGGTCGGGCTGACCTCGCGCGCCTGTCTGGGCATGTGGTACACCTCCGCTTGAGCTGTGAGTGATGAGCTGTGAGCGATGAGCTGTGAGCGATGAGCTGTGAGCTGTGTGTTGTGTGTTGTGTGTTGTGAGAAGAAAAGGTGGTTAAAGGTTAAAGGTTAAAGGGGAGCCGCTGGTGGCTAGCTTCTTGATTTTAGCAGTTCGGCGGTTGTGAAGCAATAGGCTCCGTCCCTTTTGCTTCGGCTTCGAAGACGTAGTAGCCTTTGTCGCGGTCGCGGATATGCACGGCAGAAAAAAGCAGGGCGAGCTCCTTCGCGGTGGAGGGAGCGCCCTGTTTCTTTTGGATTACGACCCATAGACTGCCGCCGGGCTTGATGTGCCGGGCGGCGCCGCGATACAGGCGAAAAACTACGTCTTTGCCGGCGCGGATGGGTGGGTTTAGGAGTATGCAGTCGAACTTGTCGTGCTCAAGTGCGCCGAAACCGTCGGAAAGGACGAAGCGTGCGTTGGTCACGCCGTTGGCAGCACAGTTTTTGGCGGCAAGGTCGAGCGCACGCGCGTTAATGTCGGCGAAGGTCACGCTGCCGGTCGGGTTAAGCAGCGCGGCGGTAATACCAAGTGGGCCGTAGCCGCAGCCCATGTCAAGCACGGCGGCGCCTGCCGGGATGCGCAGGGCGGCGATAAGGGCTTGCGTACCGTAGTCGACGCCGTCCTTTGAGAACACGCCTGAGTCGGTAAAAAAGCGAAGGCTTAGGCCCCGCAGGGTTGCCTGGATTAGCTTGATGTCGTGCTCGGACGCAGGGTTTGGGGTGTAATAATGAGGCATGGGAACCTCCTGGGGGGACGAATTATGTCGGATAGGGCGGATACGGAGGGGATAGGCAAGATGAGGAAGGAGCAGCCGAGAGGGGCTACTCTGGGCAGTCTACGCGACAGATGACGAGCTTGCGCGCGCCGAAAGCAAGCACAAGCCCAACCTGAATTCCTGTGGCCCTGAGATAGTTATAGCATTGAATCTCACTCATTGCGCTCACTTCTTCAGTGGCCTTCAGTTCTATGACTACCTTATCCTCAACGAGAACATCAGCGAAATACTCGCCAACGATATGCCCATCAGACCTAATTGCGATGTCCAGAAAGGACGGTAGATAGGGCGTTTTGAGGCTGTGGTAGATTTATTTTACCCCAGCACAACCTAGCGTTAGCGAGGGTTTTTGGGGCAAGGACGTTTAGCTACAGTAAAATTGACCCCAAGGCAAAAATCAGAAGAAAAGGGAAATAATATTCGAAATATGAAGGGAAACCCCCTACCTCTGGCGAATACTTTCTTGTCAAACAAAAAG
>JAGXRZ010000063.1 GCA_018335585.1 Selenomonadales bacterium | reverse complement strand
CTCCTTTCGGAGTGTTATCCCGAGCTTTGGGGCAGGTTGCCCACGCGTTACTCACCCGTCCGCCACTAACTAGAAGTTAGAGGTTGGAAGTCAGATGTTAGAACGAGGAAAACTCCTGCGTCTAACTTCTAACCTCTAATCTCTAACCTCTAGTTCGTTCGACTTGCATGTATTAGGCATGCCGCCAGCGTTCGTCCTGAGCCAGGATCAAACTCTCCGAAAAAGATTGCGCTGCCTCCAGCTACCAGCTACCAGCCTCCGGCTTACACCAAGGGCTGGCGCCTGGCGGCTGGCGCCCGGCGGCAAATCATCGAAAAGCGATTTGGCTCGCTTTAATTACTTGTTTGTTTGTCGCTTGTCCCTACTCGCTTGTCGCTTGTAGAAAAAGCCCAAAGAAACGGGTCTGTTTAATTTCATCCTTACGCGCAATCCGGGCATCCCAGCTCACAGCTCAAAGCTCACAGCTCTCATCTCCCAATTGCGCCTGCATTGTTCAGTTTTCAAGGATCAATGTCGCACTGAGCACTAGGCACTAGGCACTAGGCACTAGGCATAGGCACTAGTTCTGCTCGCGGCGACGGTTTTTATACTAGCACATAGCCTCGACAGCTGTCAACGCATCGCAGAAACTTTTTTTGCGCAACATTAACTTCCCATTAACAAATCCAAGTCTACATCAAGCTTAACAGAATGAACACAAAAAAGAACACCACAAATTAAGGTATCCGGAGCAAAGGGGCACTTACAAAGCCTGTCCGACCATCCTGCAAGCGCACTCTATGCCAGTCCTTCCCGCGTTCCAGGACTTCTACGCGGGTGTTAAGCGGCAAAGTCGTAACAATACTAAAAGTTGTCCCCGGGCCACTGCGGATGTTGACCACCGAGCCGTTAATAAACCCATGCACAATTATCGGTTGAACAGGTGGCGGAGTAACGGGCGGCGTAACGGGCGGCTGTTGCGCCAGTCTCGCCTCCAGCGCCAAAACCTGCGCCTCTAGGCGCGCGATGCGCTGCTCTAAGCCGGCGACATGTGAAGTCAACGTTTCTACCACGGCCAGCCGCGCTACAAAAGGTTGGATAGCTTGGTTGAAAAAGCTGACGGTTATCAGCGGGTCGTCGGCAGTGCCGGGTTGTGGTGTGAACGCTCGCGCTGAACCAAAACTACCGAGGTACACTAAGGCCATCAACATGGCTACAGCAAGATGTCTCGTCTTCATTATTCCCAACCGACCTTTCTCTATGAATAGCGGCGTAACTAAACAGCAGCTCTTTTACGTCGTCTAGTGCATGCGTTATGCGGGCAGGCGGCAATTCCTTCAAAAACGCTCGACCATAACTTTTGTTTTGCACGCGCCCGTCGAGTATGGCCACCACACCTTTGTCTTCGGCGGTGCGAATCAGTCTGCCAAAGCCCTGTTTAAGTTTAAGTGTAGCCTGCGGGAGACTATAAGCACTAAACGCATCCTCGCCCTTGCGCTGCATATGCTCAATACGTGCTTGCGTTATTGGTTCTGTTGGGACACCGAAAGGCAGTCTTACTAGAATAACGCAACTTAAGGCCTCGCCGGGCACATCAACTCCTTCCCAATAGCTAGCTACAGCCAACAGCACGGCTTGCGGTGACGTCGTGAAGCGGTGCATCAAAGTACTGCGAGAGGCGCTTCCCTGCATAAGCAGGGTGAATCCGTCGCTTTCCATTGAGGCAAGGCGTTCATATGCGGCCTGCATGGAGCGGAAAGAGGTAAAAAGCACTAGCGCTCGCCCACGCGTCACGCGCACAATTTCTTGAATCTTCATGGCGGCATAGGCATCGAAAGTCTCTTCACGCGGGTCCGAAGCGTCCTTTGGCAGGTAAAGCAAGGCGTTCTTAGCGTAGTCAAACGGCGAGTCAAGGCGCAAGAGGTCACACTTGCCAAGCCCCACGCGCCGGAGCAGAATCGAGGACAACGTCGCCGAAGTAAGCACAACTGCGGGGATGCGCGTAAAAATGTGCTCGCGCAGGTCTTCTTCCATGGAGACAGGTGCGGCGACTAACGCCACTCCTTCTTCGCTTACCTCCACCCAATAGGCAAACTCCTCGTCGCCACCCCGTCGTTCCAGAATAAACTCCAGGTTGTCGTCAATTCGCATAAGGCGCTGACACAGCTGCGTCGCCAAAGCAGTTTGCTGCTCGCTTCCCCCTGCCGTTAGCTCTGCAAGTGCTTGAATTAGCTCGACGAGGTGAATCTTTAGGACATGAGGGTACTTGTCGGTAGCCAAAAGGCGCACGGGCTTCTCAAACTGCGCGAAGAAGAAATCGCCCTCGCGCACTAATTTCTGGCAGATAGCTTCTACTATGCGACCCATTTGCGCATTGTCAGACAACATAGCTCCGCGCAGCCCTGCGTTAATGGCGGCTGCGGCGCGGCGAATATCACCCGGCGAAACGCGTCGGCTGAAAAAATCTGTCGCTACGTCTTCAAGATTGTGGGCCTCGTCAAAGACCACGGCTTCATAGTCTTCTAACACGGCCTGCTCTTGCAGGAACCCTGCGTCTTTGCGCACGGCTAGGTCGGCAAAAAACAAGGCGTGGTTGGCAACCACAATATCTGCTTGCGCCTGTGAGCGCCGCGCAATATAGTAAAAACAGTCTGCAAAGTAAGTGCAGGCGCGCCGCAGACAATTCTCTCCCTCGCCGCACACATGTTGCCATAAATCTGCGGCGGGATGGAAGGGCAAGGACTCACGATCACCGTTAAACTCCTTAGTGTTCTGTAATTGCTGCAGTTCCCTAAGTTCCTTGACTTGGCTCTCCTGCGTTAATAAGCCCCTATCAAACGTTCTTATATGCTCCATCTTGCGGCGACAGATATAATTGCTCCGTCCTTTAGCGAGGACTGCGACAAAAGGCAGGCTCGCACTGAACACCTGTTGCAGGAAGGGGATGTCTTTCTTGAAAATCTGGTCCTGCAAATTAAGCGTCTTAGTCGACACGACGATGCGCTTCTTAGCTGTGCGTGCATGGATGATGGCGGGTATTAAGTAGCCGAAGGTCTTGCCTAAGCCGGTGCCTGCCTGCACCACCAGATGGCGCTTTAGGGATAGTGCAGTGGCCACAGCACTGGCCATATTCACTTGCTGCCGCCTTGCTTCATAAGCTGGGTGATGTTTCGCGATAGGCCCGCCTGCAGCGAAAATGTCCTCAATCCGCAACGTGTGTCTCCTCCCAAGCACAGAACCCAAGGCAGGCCTTGGGTTCTGGCACCTAATATATGATTCGACATCCGAGCGCTGTTTCCTGCTAAGGCCGCAGGGGCGGTCGCTCGCCTGCGGGGGGAACAACAAAGCCCGCCCCCAAGGGAAATGGCAGATTGACGACTGTTTCCGGCACAATGCCAAGGTAAATTACGTCAGCCACAGGCACCTCTAAGTGCACGCTTACGGTTCGCTGCAGCAGAGGCACCACGATTCTAAGGTCAGCAAAAATCTCTAAGTAGATTTTGTGGCGCGTCTGGTTGATTCCTGCCGATTCAAACGCGTCTGTTACCTCTATGCTAACCGTGCCGACAGGCATTATGCGAAAGTTCACCGCCGGGCCGACATGAGCAAAGAGAGCGCTACCAAACGCTTGCCCCAGCGGAATGGCTATGTCTTCCTCGCGCAATGCTTCTAGGGTCGCCAGGACATGCCGCGTCGTGCGGGTAACTAGGCGGTTCACCTCCACCGTGTTTAGCCTCGCCCAAGTCGGTCTGCCAGCTTGATCAGTATGGACTGTGATGAAGCGGTCGTAGGCAAGACTTTCGCCGGTAGCCTCGTGCACAGCTTCCGCTAGTGCCTGGGTGGCCAAAAGGTGAGCTCGCACTTCAGCGATTGCAATGAGGGCAGGTCTAAGCTGGCTGTCAATAAAAGTGATAAGCGATGCGCCAAGCAGAAGTATTAGGAAGAAATAGAATCTGCCTCGATTGCGAGATTTACGCGGCATTTTCGTAAGAAGAACCACTTCCTCACCCCCACTCGCTATTTTATGTCATAGCGCATCTGTACGTGACAACGTCACGTCATTGAGGTGGGTTTGGTTCGGTATGATACTCCTTCATGTGAAGTGATGGTATAATGAAAGTCAAAGGGGGGCAACAAATGGCCACGAAACCTAAAATGAAGCCGCGGCGCAATCATGTGCGGTTGCTGCTGACGGCGCTTTATTGGGGCGTTATCATTGCCTTCGTTACTTTGACCGCAGGGCTTGGCTATGGATATTCTCTGGTGTATGACCTAGAGCGCCCCACGTTGACTGCAGCGCGTCCCGCTGAAAGTTCAACTGTACTTGACGTGCACGGCGAAGTCATTACGCAGTTGCATGCTGTACAGCACCGTATTAGCGTCCCGCTTGCACAGATGCCGGAACACCTAGTTGAAGCAGTCGTCGTTATGGAAGACATTCGCTTTTATGAGCACTTTGGCTTTTCTCCCCGTGATTTTGTGCGTGCACTTTGGCTCACAGCTACCGGGCAGGACCGCCAAGGGGGAAGTACTATCACGCAGCAGGTGGCACGCAACCGCATTTTGGACGACTTAAGGTTTTCTGTGCGACGTAAAGTGCGGGAAATCTATGTAGCGTTTCGCCTAGAACAAAAGTACACCAAAGCCGAGATCCTCGAAGCATACCTTAATGAAATCTTCCTCGGAGGGTCAGCGTACGGCTTTCAGGCAGCTGCCCAGCAGTACTTTGGGAAAAACGTATCTGACCTCACTCTTGCTGAAAGCGCAATGTTAGTGGGCGTTATTCCGGCTCCTAACGCGTGGCGCCCACGTGAAGGCAATATGGAGGCTGCAATGCAACGCCAACGGCTTGTTCTCAGTGAACTAGTTAGGCACGGGCGCATTACGGAAGCACAGAGGCAGGCCGCGTTAGACACACAGATCACCCTAGCTAGAGCGCGGCAACATGAACCCGAGACAAGCCTAACCAATTACTTTGTGGATCATGTCGTAGCACAGGTGCGACAATGGATCGTGAACACCCAAAGGATAAGTGAACAAGAGGCCGATGACTACATTCTTCGCGGCGGCCTAACGATTCACACAACGCTTGACCTGACCATGCAGCGCGCAGCACAGCAGGCTGCACTGGAAATTTTTACGCAGCCAAATGGTGTATTGGAAAGACTGCGTCGGCATGCCCGGGACACCGACCCCAACCTTGAAATCAGACGCCTTGCACAGTCTCCTGACTTTGAGTGGGCGCGCTTCACGCGCAACCCGCGCGGTGAACTTGAGCTGAGCGGTCTGCAACCACAAGTCTCTGCTTTGTTTATTGAACCTAGCAGCGGGGCTATCCGTGTGTGGCTAGGCGGGCGCGACATGGTAGGGCGATTCGGCATCGACCGCGTCTCACGCGAACAGAACCAGCCCGGTTCGGCGATTAAGCCATTGGTCGTCTATGGGCCAGCACTAGCTCTTGGAGGAAGAACCATTGCCAGCACGGTTGATGATGCGCCCGTCACCTTTCCCACAGGAGATCCTACGGCACCGGAGTTTTCTCCCCGCAACTTTGATGTAAATACATTCCATGGGCACACCTCGTTTAGAACGGGCATGGCGCGTTCCTTCAACGTTATGGCTGTGAAGTTGTTCCAATCCGTTGGCTGGCAAAGAGCGCTGAATTGGGCGGAGATGCTAGGACTTAGATTCGAGCGAACCGGTCGGAGCAATGATAACGACAGCCTATCTGTGGCCTTAGGCGGGTTAACTAAAGGGTTTACCTTGCATGAAATGGTCGCGGCTTATAACGTATTTAACAACCGTGGAGTATATGTAGCTCCTCACTCGTTGTTGCGTATCACCTCTCGCACCGGCAGCGTCCTTTATGAGGCAAGACCACCGGAGCGCAGAATTGTGCTGACCGAGCAATTGGCTTGGCTTATGACAGACCTCATGCGCGGCACGGTTGAGTCGCAAGGGGGAGTCGTAGGAACTGGGCATTTCGGCTTGCGTAACGCTACCATGGGCAGGTTCGCCGGGCAAGTTTCGGGCAAGACTGGCACCACGAATGATAACTTGGATGCTGTTTTCGTCGGCTTCAACCCGCAGTTTACAGGCGGCGTCTGGTTAGGACACGACGACAGTAGCACAGGCTCGCCACGCCAAGTGCGGCCAAACGAACCGCCACATCCTACCAGGTCCATCCACACCACCGCCGGAAGCGTCAGCGACAACAGGGCTCGCGGAGGCATGCCAAGCTCGGGAGCGAACGCCGTGGGCAGCGGCACCGCCACAGCCATTTTTGGGCGCACTTTGTCCCATTACTACAGGGCGATAAACGTGACTGCCTTCCCCACCTTCCAGACAGAGTGGTACGAGGAGTACGGCGTTTTTGGCCCCCCACGCAGGCTAGGGCTGGTGCGACAACGCTTCTCACGCTTGTCAGGCAAGTATCCTTCGGCACTTACCCCTTCTGCAGACATTGCCCACGACTGGTTTATTCGCGGAACTGAGCCGCGACCCGAAGACCCATGCGACATGCACGTGATGGTCGCTATCTGCAATGAATCTAACGCTTTAGCCGGCCCATACTGCCCGCCTGCCTCGGTGACAATGCAGCTGAGGGTGCGTCGCGAACCATATGCCGAAGTCTTTGACACCGGCGGCAACCGACTCCATCCAGTCGACCACGCCCGCCAAGTACCGTTTGAGCAATGCCCGGTGCACCGCGCACCGCCTACAAACGGCGGCAGCAGTACGCCTCCGGGGAGTTAGTTTATCGCTTTAACTCTACTACCGTAACACCTGAGCCGCCTTCGTTGGCTTGCCCTAAGCGAAAGCTCTTTACTGCCGGGTGAGCCCTAAGAAAGTCCCTTATGCCATCGCGCAGCGCGCCAGTACCTTTGCCGTGGATAATTTGCACTTGGCCAAGACCCCTAAGGAGCGCGCTATCAAGGTACTTATCCGCTTCCTGCACGCCTTCTTCTACCGTAAAGCCGCGCAGGTCGAGTTCAAGCTTGATGTTGTGTCCTGTAATGTCCACACTGTGGAAGCCTGCCCGCTCACCTGTCTCACGCTTCTTTTTTTCGGCCACCTTCTTGACCTGCCTAGCCTCAACCTGAGTGCGCAGCGCACCTAACTGCACGGTAACGCTACCACCCGCTGACACCTGCAGCACTCTGCCCCGTTGATTAAGGTGCAATACCAGAACTTCGTCGCCGACGGCAATCGCCTCTTCCGGGAGCGCATTGGCTGTCAGCGTGGCTACCGCATCTTCCTCAACCTGCTCGTCTATTTCGCGCGTAATCTCGCGCTGGCGTTGCCTGACTTGCTCGATTGTCTGCGCAAGGTCCTGTGTCGCTCCTGCCTTCTCGGCTTGCCTTAGTGTCTCAAGAAGTGCGTCAATCTCATGTTTGGCGCGGCGCACCAAAACCTTGGCTTCCTCCGCAGCGCGCTTTTGCACTTCGCGCGTCTTTTCATGCTGCAGCTTAGCTTGTTGTTCTGCTTCAAGTAATCGCGCTTCTGCTTGGCGTTCTCTAACAATCGCTTTTCGCAAGGCCTCGTCAGTCTCCTTGCGGCTAGCTTCTAGGCCGCGAATCAGGTCTTCGACCTTAAGGGCTTCGTGCGTAAGATAGCGGCGCGCGTCTGCGATAATGCTAGTGTCAAGGCCCAGGCGTGCCGAAATCTCAAAGGCGTTGCTCTTACCCGGCAGCCCAATCGTTAACACAAACGTAGGCCGAAGCGTCTCCACGTCAAACTCCATGCTGGCGTTCTGTACGCCGCGCTTGGTGTGGGCGTAGGCTTTTAGCTCACTGTAATGCGTGGTGGCAACGACATGCGTGCCCCGCGCCAGGAAGGTGTCGATAATTGCCATGGCTAGCGCAGCGCCCTCCGTCGGGTCGGTACCTGCTCCCAGCTCGTCAAGTAGCACCAGCGAAGCGCAATCCGCTGCCTCGATGACCTGGATGATGTTAGTCATATGCGACGAAAAGGTGCTAAGACTCTGTTCGATGCTTTGTTCATCACCGATATCCGCGTAGACGCTGTCATAGACCCCGACTTGACTACCCTCCGCCGCGGGAATGTGCAGGCCGCATTGTGCCATTAGCGAGAGAAGGCCAATGGTCTTTAGTGTAACGGTTTTGCCACCTGTGTTTGGCCCGGTAATTAAGAGCACGGAAAAGCTTTGCCCCAGGCGCACATCGATAGGCCGCACGTCGACGCTGGGTATGAGGGGGTGCCTAGCCTGTATGAGCCGGAGGGCGTTATCGTCGCTTAAAGTCGGCCGCACGGCGCGCATATCATAGGAGAGCCGCCCTTTGGCGAGCGAGAAATCGAGCCAAGCGAGCACTTCTAGGTTTGCTAGGACTGTCGTCGCCGCACTGGCCACACTCGCGGAGAGCTCGCGCAAGATGCGCTCTACCTCTTGTTCTTCTGCGACTCTCTGCTGGCGGAGTTTGTTGTTTAGCTCTACTACGGCCATCGGTTCAACAAACAGCGTTGCGCCACTGGCAGACTGGTCGTGGATAATCCCGGGAACCTGCGCCCTGTATTCAGACTTTACCGGTAGCACGTAGCGGTCGCCGCGCATCGTTACGAGTACCTCCTGCAGATACTTCTGCACGGTAGAGGAGCGCAGCATGCCCTCGAGTTTTTGCTTAACCTCGCGCTGCGCATCGCTGATTGCGCGCCGCAAACGCTGCAACTCCGAACTGGCTCGGTCTAGTACCTCGCCCTCTTCACTTATCGCCCCGAGGATTTGTTCCTCCAACGTGCGCAAGGGAACAAGCCGTGCAGCATGTGCGGACAAGAGCGGATAGTGATGGTTGCGTTCGGCAAAAAAGCGGTGGGCGCGTCGCACAATTCCAAGCACTGTAGCTACGTGCCACAAGTCTTCGCCGCCCACTACGGCGCCTATAGCCGCACGGCGCACCGCTGCCCGCACGTCTCGGAGGCCACGCAGCGGGAAATCCTCGGTTCGGCTAATAGTGCGCGCTTCGGCTGTTTCGTCTAGCAAGCAGTCGATTCTCTCGCGTTCGGTGACGGGCAGCAGACCTTCCGCCAACTCGCGCCCTAAACCGGACGAGACATGTTGACTAAGCATATGCTTAACTTTATCTAACTCAAGCACCCGCAGGGTGCGTTCGTTCATTTGATTCACTTCCCTTGATTGATGGCTGAAGCAAAAAGCTCCGTCCCTTTTGCTTCGCTAAGGCCGCACGTCGGCAATGATGCCGCGGATTTCTGCGGTGAGTGCGGGGCTAAGGTTAAGGACGGCGTCTACTAGCCTTGAGTTCGCGACGTGCGTTTCAAACCCGCCCATCGGCAGAGCCGTAAGCAATATGGATACAACGAATACTATGACGACCCCCTTGGCCAAGCCAAATGCCAAGCCGCCGACTCGGTTAAATGTGCCGATGATCGGCAGCTTAGCAAGGAGGTCGGCCATATTGGCGACAAGTTCCACAACTAGCTTCACGACAATAAGCACGGCGATAAAGCCAAGCGCGTTTACGGCTGACGCTCCAAGGTTGAAGTCCCCCCACAGCGGCCCAAGCGCTTGGTTCAAGTAGGCCTCGAGCGCAAAGATGCGGTTAAGTTCGCGCGCCGCCGCCGGGCCTAAAAGGAATGCTAAGTACAGGGACAAGGCCCAGGCCGCTAAGTCAAAGAGCTGGCGCACTAGGCCGCGACTTCCCCCCACCAAGGTAAAAAAGCCAATCACAAGCAAGAGACCGTAGTCTAGCGCGTTAAGGTTCACGCTTACCCCTCCTTAGTGCCGAGACGGACTAGTTTCTGCTTGGTCTAGGAGCGCTATTCTTTGCTCTAATACGCTGATGCGGCGTGTTAACTCCGCTTTTTCGCGCTCGGCCTCCGCCGCTTCACGCGCAGCACTAAGGGCGGCCAAAATCGCTAGCTGGGTGACGCTGATACGTTCATACTGCTCGGCAAAGTCGCGCATGCGTTTGTCGAGCATGCGCGCAAGGCGCAGCAACTCGGCCGGCGCAGCAGAGCGCAATTGCAGTGTCTGGCCGTAAATGTCTAGCTTCACAGTTTCCTTTGTCTCCACTATCGCCGCCTCCCTCTCATTTACATACGCCAAAAGCCTGTTAAGTCCTGCTTAGACTCGCCAAACAACGCCGAAAGCTTGCTCCAAGTCATGCCGCAGCTTGCCGAGAATGGCGCTAAGCTCGGCTTCGGTAAAGCTCCCCTGCGCAGGCATTAGCTCCAGGCGAATGGCTAGGCTCCGCGTGCCGGGCGGCGTGTTCGCGCCTACATAGACATCAAACAGCGTGGCCCCGACGAGGCGGGCGCCGCCGGTCTCTCGGATGCGCGCCATAATATCCCCCGCGCTGACGTTCGTGTCTGCCACGAAAGCGATGTCGCGCTCTACGGGCAGGCTCACGCTAAGGCCCCGGTAAGACGGTTGCCCGAGCGGGGTACGCAGCACACTCGCTAGGCTTAGCTCCGCCACTACTGTTCTCTCTTTCAAGCCGACTGCGGGGTGGATTTCGCCGAGATAGCCGACCTTAACCCCCTCCTGCCACACTTCGGCCTGCCTGCCCGGGTGCAGAAACGGCTCTTTGCCTAGGATAAAAATCGCTTCCGGCAATAGCGTCTCCACTATACCCTTGAGATAAAAGAAATCGTACGGCTGACTTGGCTGAGTCCAATTGCCCCTTTGCTCGCCGCATGCGCCTAGGCAGAGGACCTGCTGTTCCACGGGCTCATCCGCATGAGACAAGTACGCAGTGCACATTTCAAACACGGACATGCCTTTAATCTGGCGCGCTTGGTTGTAGCCTAGCACCTCAACCATACTCGGCAGGAGTGTGGGGCGGAGCACGCCTCTTTCTCGACTGAGCGGGTTGGCTAACGCCACGAGACGGCGGAAGGGGTGCTCCGCGGGGAGCATGTATTTTTCGCTGTGAGCAGCATCATAAAAGCTTAAGGTGATGACCTCATCGAGGCCTAGAGCAAGCAGCGTGCGGCGCAGGGCGCGAGACAAGCGCTGGCTTTCGCTCAAACGCCCTTGGGTTACCTCTCCCTGCAGAGCGCGTGTGGGTATGTTGCCAAACCCGTGGATGCGCCCGATTTCTTCGACCAAATCTATTTCCTGCCGCACATCGCCCCGCCGCACGGGGACGGATACGACTAAAGTATCGTCACGGATTTCCGCCGGCATACCGAGGCGCAGCAAAATCGACTGCATAGCCGTTAACGAGAGGTCGATTCCAAGCAAGGAGTTTACACGCTCGGGGCGCAATTGTATTTGCCAATAGGGCAGATACACCGGTTCCCGGCCTACGCACTCGCCTACCACTTGGCCTACACCGCACAACTCAAACAGGTAGGCGGCGCGCTGCAAGGCGCGCACTATACCGCTTGGGTCTACTCCCTTGTCAAAGCGTGCGGAAGCTTCGGTGCGTAGCCCCAAAGCGCGCGTAGTGCGTCTAATACCGGTGAGCTCAAACAGCGCCGATTCAAGCACAATGCGCCGCGTCCCAAGCGAAACCTCGCTGTCCATACCGCCCATGACCCCGGCTATCGCCAAAGCGCGTGCGGCGTCGGCAATGACCAGCGTGCCTGCGGGCAGTAGCTGGGATGACCCGTCAATGAGCTTTAGGCTTTCTTCGGGCTGGCTTTGTCGAATCAGCAGGCGCTGTCCGGTAATACGGTCGTAGTCAAAGGCATGTAAAGGCTGACCTAGCTCCCACATCACGAAATTGGTGATATCCACCACGTTGTTTATAGGTCTAAGGCCCACACTCTCTAGCCTCTGCTTAAGCCAGAGCGGCGACTCACCTACCACGACGTCTAGGACTAACGCCAGATAGCCGGGGCAGAGACTTGGGGCCTCTATGTCTACCCTCAGGTAAGGACTACTCGGTACAGCTTGGCCGATGCTCACACTCGCAGGCTCGGCAATGGCTTTGCCGGTAAGCGCCGCCACTTCGTAGGCTACTCCGAGGATGCTCTGGCAGTCGGAGCGATTAGGGGTTAGGTCAAGCTCTAGCACTTCATCGGTAAACTCAGCGCCCGCTTGTGCGGAGGGCAGGCTTACCTTTGTTACCGCATCCACGGCGATACCCGCATGGGTGAGCATATCACTTAGTTCCACGGCGGTCTGTTCTACCGCTACGCATTCCTTTAACCAAGCCAAAGAGACTTTCATTCCCTCACCTCCTAGAACTGCCGGATGAATCGCGCGTCATTAACAAAGAAATGGCGCAGGTCTTCCACGTTGTACTTAAGCATGGCAATGCGTTCAACCCCCATGCCAAAAGCAAAGCCGCTGACTGACTCCGGGTCATAACCCGACATAGCAAGCACGTTTGGGTGCACCATGCCGCAGCCAAGAATCTCTACCCAGCCTGTACCCTTGCAGACCCTGCAGCCAAGCCCCCCACACGTGCCACATGAAACGTCAACTTCGGCACTCGGCTCCGTAAAGGGGAAATAGCTCGGACGTAGCCGAATCTCGCGCTCAGCTCCAAACATTTGCCGCGCGAACATCAGTAGTACCGATTTTAGGTGGGCGAGGCTAACTCCTTTGTCGACGACCAGGCCCTCTATTTGGTGAAACATAGGCGAATGCGTAGCGTCGTCGTCACGTCGGTATACTTTGCCGGGGCTAATAATGCGAATGGGGTAATGCGGGCTCACTGCCTGCATGGTGCGCACCTGTACGGGAGAAGTCTGCGTGCGTAACACGCGCCCGTCACGCAAGTAAAAAGTATCTTGCATATCGCGCGCCGGATGCAGAGGCGGTACGTTAAGGGCTTCAAAGTTGTAGTACTCGCTCTCAATCTCCGGGCCTTCGGCGACGCTAAAACCGAGCCCCAGAAATATGTCGGTCACTTCTTCGATGATGCGGCTAAGCGGGTGGGCATGGGCGAAGTAGGGCTGCCGCCCAGGGAGAGTCACGTCGACGCGCTCCTCCTGTAGTTTGGCCTCTAACTCCAGCGCAGTGAGTTCCCCTAGCCTAGCTAGCAGTGCGTCCTCAATCTGGTCACGTAGCGCATTGGCTAGCTGTCCGACACGCGGACGATCCTCGGGTGCGAGTTCGCTCATGGCGCGCAGAATAGCCGTGAGTTCCCCCTTTTTCCCTAAGAGCCTGACGCGGTGTTCCTGCAGAACGGCTACAGTGTCACTCTTGGCTATTGCGTCCAAGGCGACTGCGGCGACCTTTTCCAGTCTATCGATAAGTTCCATGATACTTTCCTCCTTTAAGCAAAAGTGACCCCATCCCTGTAGGGACGAGGCCGCGGGTAACGTCGCCACACGGCAGAGCGCAGCTCCGAAGCGAGTTAAGCTTCATCTAAGCTTTGAGTTAATTAAATACAAGCTTCCTGTACATAAGATACGCAAAAATCGACCCGGTACTCTCAAACACCCTCCAGTAAAAAGCGGCGGTCAACACTCTCACGCGGACACACCCTCTCCTATCTCCTAGAGGGAGTATAGCATGGAAGACTGTCAGCTACAAGGAGGTGAGGGCAAAGTCGCGCGCCATTGTCTGAGAATTTCGTAGAGCAACACTCCTGCTGCTACGCTAACGTTAAGGGATTCTGCCCTGCCTGGCATGGGGATACGTACAAGTTCTGCCCTCTCCCGCCATAGCTCCGCTAGGCCGCTACCTTCATTGCCAAATACCACAGCTAAGGGGCGCTTATACTCTCTTTCCCAGTATGTAGCTTCACCCTGCGTGTCGGCGGCGACAATGCTGTAGCCAGCCAAAGATAGCCGAGAGACCAGCAGGCTGTCATCTACGTCACGGCAAAGCGGCAGGTGCAGGAGCGAACCCATGGTAGAGCGTACCACCTTGGGATTGTATAGGTCGCAGCTACCGCGCGTAGCGACAAATGCTCCCGCGCCGACCGCGTCCGCCAAACGAATAAGCGTTCCCATGTTGCCTGGGTCTTGTAGCCCTGCCGACACCACCACCAGCGGCGGGGTGGC
Organism: Selenomonadales bacterium; assembly: GCA_018335585.1. Lineage (NCBI taxonomy): Bacteria > Bacillati > Bacillota > Negativicutes > Selenomonadales > Selenomonadales bacterium. The sequence goes on along the minus strand of JAGXRZ010000063.1, from coordinate 44,061 downwards.
AGACAGAGCCGCGTCAAGTGAAACGTCAACATTTCTGGCCACCGCCAACACACCTTGCGGTGTTTTCGTGTCGCACAGCGGCAGGAGAACTTCGGTGGCCACCGAGATGACCGGAGCGGGACGCGCCAGTTGCACCAGCTCGGCAATGTCTGCGTCGTGCCAAACGGCTGTGTCGACTAGGATGGCGAGCGTCGCGCCGGACAATGCTACTTCACGCACAGCCCTTAAGCCTTCGACCACAAAGGCTTGCTGCTTGTCTCGCCCCTGTGCTGTCGCCAGTTTGCGGACTAAGCGAACCCAACGGTTGTCAGGCGATGTGACAACTAGCGGTTCCAACTCAATAGCGCTCAAGGCGCCTGAGGTCGTCGTTCTTACCCACGACTACGAGCACGTCGCCCTCTTCGATACGCTCGTCCGCTCGCAGTGCTAAGCTAAACTCATCGCCGCGCTTAACGGCAATGATGTTCGCCTGATACTTGTTGCGAAAATCCAGCTGGCGCAGGCTGTGCCCGACCATCGCGGGACCTACCATAAACTCAAGAATGCTAATATCCGGAGCGAGTTCAATGTACTCTAAGATATTCGAGGCGATTAAGCTCTTGGCGACGCGGCTCCCCATATCTCGCTCGGGGAAAACAACGCGGTCTGCCCCAATTTTGTAGAGTACGCGCCCGTGTAGCTCGCTCTGTGCTTTGGCCAGCACGTGTTTTACGCCTAGCTCCTTAAGCATAAGCGTGACCAGGATACTTGCCTGAATGTCGCCGCCTACCCCGACAACGACTGTGTCGAAGTTGCGGATGCCGATGGCCCGCAGGGCCTGTTCATCGGTTGCGTCAGCCTCGACCGCGCGCGTGCAGTTGTCTAGGTTATGGCGTACGCGCTCTTCTGATTCGTCGATGCCGAGGACTTGATGGCCGGCTGCGTGCAAGGTTCTGGCTACACTCGAGCCAAACCTACCTAACCCAATTACGGCGAACTGCTTCATAATTAACTGACCCACCTAACCCACGATTATTTTGCCCTCGGGATAGCGAACAGACGCCGCGCAGGGGTCGGGCTTAGCGATAATCGCTAGCACTAGCGTCAAGGGACCTACGCGTCCGGCGAACATAGTTACTATGAGGGCCAAGCGGCCGATGGTGCTGAGAGTAGGCGTAATGCCGCGACTTAGGCCCACCGTGCCAAATGCGGAGACTGTCTCAAAGAGAGTATCTAAGAACGAGGCGTCGTCTGTCAACAAAAGCACGAAGGTTGTGGTTAGCACTAGGGCAAGCGAGATAGCCGCGATCGACAAACATTTAATAGTTACAGACTGGGCAATACGGCGACCGCGAATAACCACGTCTCCCTGCCCACGCACTGCGGCCACGACCGTAAGGACTACCATGGCAAAGGTCGTCGTCTTTATGCCGCCACCGGTCGAAGCAGGCGACGCCCCAATAAACATCAGCATGATGATGATTAAGGCCGTGGCCTCGCTAAGCGCTCCGGTAGGTACGGTGTTAAAGCCGGCTGTGCGCGGCGTGACCGCCGTGAACAAAGAGCCAAGTACGCGACCGGTTAGGTCGTAGTTAGCGAGTGCGCCGTTCCATTCTAAGAGACCTATCAAGACGGCCGAAGCCACGATTAGCACTGCGGTTATCTTAAGGACTAGCTCACTGTGCAGCGCCAGTCCCTTAAGGCTACGCTTAGAATAAAGGTCAGCCAGCACGCTAAAGCCGATGCCGCCAAAGACGATCAAAGTCAGCATTACTACATTTACTGTAACGTCGGAGGCAAACATCTCTAAACTGCGAAAGTTCCCAAACAAGTCAAAACCCGCATTGCAGAACGCCGACACGCTGTGAAACACCGCAAACCACAGACCGCGCGCCGTGCCAAACTGCGACTGAAAGCGGATAAATAATACTGCGGCCGCAAGAGACTGAATGGTAAGCGTAGCCAAGACGACATAGCGGGCCAACTTCACCATGCCCTCTAAAGAAAACTGGTTAAAGGCTTCTTGGATGATTAGGCGCTCGCGAAAAGTGACTTGCTTACCAAGAACCATGGCTACCATCGTAGCCATGGTCATCAGGCCTAAACCTCCGAACTGGATTAGGAGCATTATCACGAACTGTCCAAAGAAAGTATAGCGAGTGCCTGTGTCGACGACCGTCAAGCCGGTGACACAGACCGCCGATGTCGCCGTAAACAACGCGTCAACAAAGCCAACCGGGGCCCCCGTAGAGGCCCAAGGTAACATTAGTAGAGCTGTCCCTGTCAGAATGAGACCGAGAAAGGTTGACGCGAGAATTTGCGCGGGACTCATGCGGGAGAACGCGATTTTCATATAACGCCCTCACATGGCAACCGGGCTATTCTACACTGTCGGCTGCCCATCTTTACGGCTGGAACTGCTGCTTAGCTAGGGTGACTAGTTGACCAAATGAAGCCGGTTCACGCACTGCAAGGTCTGAGAGCACCTTACGGTTCATAACGATGCCCGCTTTCTTGAGACCATTCATAAGTCTACTGTAAGACATGCCGTTAATGCGTGCGGCAGCATTGATACGGGTAATCCAGAGTCTGCGGAAATCACGCTTTTTGCGCCTGCGGTCGCGGAAGGCGTAGTAGAGTGCTTTCATAACTTGCTCATTGGCTACCTTGAATCGCTTGCTCTTGGCGCCCCAGTAACCTTTGGCTAGTTTGAGAATCTTCTTATGACGAGCCCGAGCGGTGACGCCCTTCTTTACACGTGCCATGGTGGTTCCTCCTCAGTGTTTTGTGCCACTAAAATTTGTAGGGGATAAGCGCCTTGAGGCGACCCATGTCGGTCGCGTGTACAAGATGCGTTTTGCGCAGGTTGCGCAGACGCTTGGAAGTCTTCGCTTCGTTTAGGTGGTTCTTCATGTTGCTGCGCCTTAGGGCCTTGCCTGTGCCGGTAATCTTAAACCTTTTGGCGGCGCCGCGGTGTGTCTTAACCTTTGGCATGGTGTGACCTCCTATTAACTCTGTTGTTTCTTGGCGTTTAGGAACATGCTCATGTTCCGCCCCTCAAGCCTCGGCTCGCGGTCAATGGTAGATAAGTCCTGTACTAACCTATAGAAGGCCTCGAGCACCTGCTTGCCGCGCTCAGCATGCGAAACTTCGCGCCCGCGAAAGCGCACCGTGACCTTAACGCGGTCGCCGTCCTTAAGGAACTGCGTGGCGGCACGCGCCTTAGTTTCTAGGTCGTGATCGTCAATGTTAGGGCTAAAAGTAAGCTCCTTGACGTTAATGATGTGTTGCTTCTTGCGCGCTTCGCGCTCCTTTTTGCTCTGTTCGTACTTAAACCTACCGTAGTCCATAATTCTACAGACTATGGGTTTGGCCGTTGGGGCCACGTTAACAAGGTCTAGGCCTCTCTCTTGCGCAATGCGCAAGGCCTCGCGAAACAGCTTAATACCTAGCTGTTCGCCATTTTCATCGATTAGGCGCACTTCGCGGGCTCGGATTTCCTCGTTTACTTGCGGCTCAACGGTCTTTGCGTCTTTGTTAATGGGGTATCCACCTCCTGGAATTAAGTTTGTACAAATTTAAGGAGCGGGTTGATTCACCCGCTCTAAGCAACACAGCAAAACTGCGCACTATTTACCTGCCGATACGTCGACGAGGTGAGAAGCGGATGGCTCCTGCTTTGTTCTCGTCGATTATATTCCGAACTGAGCAGGGCTGTCAAGCCCTAGATGTCGTCGCCTGGAGGACCTTGTAGGGACGTGCGTTTCGCACGTCCGCGGACGTGCCACAGGCACGTCCCTACACCCGAGGCAGGCTTTTCACTCTGCACACCCTAGCCGAGCATCGCAGCCAAGTCGTCAGCGGCGTTGCCGATAAGCTTCAGGTTAAAGTGTGTCTGCAGAGCAGAGAGCACTCCCGGCGTAATAAACTCCGGCGGCTTTGGCCCGATGTAGATATTCTGCACGCCTAGGCTAAAGAGCCCCAGTAAAATAGCTACCGCCTTTTGCTCAAACCACGACAACACGATGCTAAGCGGCAGATCGTTTACGCCGCAGCCGAATGCCTCCGCTAAAGCGACGGCAATCTTAACCGCCGAACCGCTGTTGTTGCACTGCCCGAGGTCGATGTAGCGCGGAATGCTTGTGCCGGGCACGACACCGAAGTCGACATCATTAAAGCGGAACTTGCCGCAACTAGTAGTCAAGATAACACAGTCCTGTGGCAAACTTGTGGCGAGCGTCCTGTAGTACTCTCCACCCTTCCCCGGCGCATCGCACCCGGCAATGACGAAGAACCTCCGAATCTTACCTGACTTCACTGCCGCGACAATCTCAGGCGCAATACCAAGCACCGTCTGGTGATGGAAGCCTGTAGTCAGCGTCTTGGCGGAGTCTACGTTTGCGGCAGGTAAGGCAAGGGCGCGTTCGATCAGCGGCGAGAAGTCGTCGCCAACAATCTTCTGTACGCCTTCAAGTCCGGCTACGTCACAGGAAAAGAAACGGTCGAAGTACGTCCCTTTAATCGGCATCAGGCAGTTGGTCGTGCCGAGAATTGCACCGGGGAACTCCTCGAATACTTTGCGTTGGTCGTACCAAGCCTTACCTACATTGCCCTTGAGGTGAGCGTATTTCTTTAGGTGCGGGTAGCCGTGTGCGGGCAGCATCTCCGAGTGGGTGTAGATGTTAATCCCCTTGCCCTCGCTCTGCTTCAGCAGCTCCTCTAGCGCCAGCAAGTTGTGCCCGGTGACTAGGATAGAATGCCCCTCGACCTTGTCCTGCGAAACGACCACAGGTTGTGGTACGCCGAGGCGGTCAAGATGCGCGCGGTCAAGTAAGTCCATCACCTTAACTGCTGCTTTGCCTACCTTCATGGCCATGCCTAGGTGCTCTTCTAGGTTGAAGTTAGAATTAGTCAGCGTCATATACAGCGCCTCGTGCGTAACACCATCCACCTCGGGGTCGGTGTAGCCGAGCTGCCGCGCATGCGTGGCATAGGCAGCAATGCCCTTCAAGCCAAAGATCGTGGTGTCCTGAAGGCTCGCGATGTCCTCGTTCTTGCCGCACACGCCGACCTTGGTGCAGCCGCCCTTGGGGGTCTGTTCACACTGATAGCAAAACATCATAGACCGTAGCTCCTTCCAAATACTTAACTTGGTTCAACAACAGTCTAGATGATTTACTTCACTTTTTCAGTGACAAATATCACAAATCTGCCGGGCCTAAAGCTTCTCCTCGACCGACTCGACTTTCGCAGTCATGGTGGCTTCTTTATCGCGGCGGTCGTCGATTTTTATTTGGGTGGAGACGCGGAGGGCACCTTTGGTAAAGGGCACTTCGTGCATTTCCTGAATGACAGCTAGAATTTCACTGAGTTCACCCTCAATGATTGTCCCCATCGGGGTAAGCTGCCACTTAAGGTTAGGCTTAGCGCGTAGCACCGCGTGGCACGCCGCGACGTAGGGGCTAATACTAGTGCTACCTGTGCCAATAGGCGTAATAGAGACGTGCACTATAGCCATAACATTGCCTCCTTTACTCCTATTTTTTGTCCTTGATCTGTTGGGTGAGATTCGCGATAACTTCGGCTAACGGCGCAGCTCCGCGGTCCCCACCTTCGCGCGTACGCACAGCTACCGTGCCCTCTTGTACTTCTTTGTCGCCGATAACCAGCATGTACGGCACTTTCTGCATTTGCGCCTCGCGAATCTTAAAGCCAATTTTCTCGTTGCGGGCGTCTAGCTCCGCGCGGATACCGGCTTCCTCTAGCTCTGCTACTACCTTCTCGGCGTACTCGCGCGCGCGGTCCGTTATGGGGAGCACAGCAGCCTGCACAGGCGATAACCACAGTGGGAAAGCACCCGCGAAATGCTCGATAAGCATAGCGATAAACCGCTCGATGGCGCCGTAGAGAACGCGGTGGATTACTACCGGCCGATGCTTTTCGCCGTCTTCGCCGATGTAGGTAAGGTCAAACTTCTCCGGCATCTGAAAATCTAGCTGAATAGTCGCACACTGCCAACTGCGGCCGATGCTGTCCTCGATGTGAAAGTCAATCTTTGGGCCGTAAAACGCGCCGTCGCCAGGGTTAAGCTTGTAGTTAATGCCTTTGTCCTTAAGCACAGTCTCCAGCGCCGCTTCGGCGATGTTCCACACCGCAATGTCCCCCATCGCCTTTTCGGGGCGCGTGGAGAGCTCTACCCTGTACTTTAAGTCAAAGATGGTGTAGAACTTGTGAACTAAGGCGATAACTCTCGCCACTTCTGCTTCGATTTGGGACGGAGTCATAAAGATGTGGGAGTCATCTTGCGTAAAGGCGCGCACCCGCGCCATGCCGTGTAGCGCTCCCGATAGCTCATGGCGGTGCACGAGCCCGAGTTCGCAGTACCGCAGGGGCAAGTCCTTATAGCTGTGGAAGCCATTGCGGTAAACGAGCATGGAGCCTGGGCAGTTCATGGGCTTAACCGCGTAATCGAGGTCGTCGATTTTGGTGAAGTACATGTTTTCACGGTAATGTGCCCAGTGGCCGGAGCGCTCCCACAAGACGCGGTTTAGGATAATCGGCGTGCGAATCTCTTGGTAGCCGGCCTTCCTGTGCTCTTTGCGCCAGAAATCTTCCAGTTCATTGCGAATAATCATGCCCTTGGGATGATAAAACGGGAAGCCGGGCCCTTCTTCTTGGATACTGAACAAGTCAAGCTCTTTGCCTAGCTTGCGATGGTCGCGCTTTTTGGCTTCCTCAAGCCTGTGCAGATACTCGTCAAGCGCGGCTTGCTTAAAGAAGGCCGTACCGTAAATGCGCTGCAGCATGGGACGTTTTTCATCGCCACGCCAGTAAGCACCGGCAATAGAGAGCAGCTTAAATGCTTTAACAAAGCCCGTGTCGGGAAGATGCGGCCCCGCGCAAAGGTCGAGAAAATCGTCGTGCTTGTAGTAGGTGAGTTCGGCGTCAACCGGCAGGTCTTCGATAAGCTCAACCTTAAAGACTTCGTTCTGACTGCGAAACATCTCGATGGCCTCGGTCCGGTTGATGGCGTGGCGCTTAAGCGGGCTCTTTTGGGCCACGATTTTGCGCATCTCGGCCTCTATGCGCTCTAGGTCTTCGGGCTTGAAGGTTTCGGACACGGCGAAGTCGTAGTAGAAGCCGTCCTTAATGCTTGGGCCGATGCCTAGTTTAACCCCTGGGAACAAGCGAATGACTGCTTGTGCCATCACATGTGCCGCGGTGTGCCGCAGGACTTCAAGCGCGTCGAGTGAGTCGGAGGTAAGGATTTGCACTTGTGCCTCATCCGGCAAGGGGCGCGCGAGGTCGACCACTTGGTTGTTTACTTTGGCGGCTACGGCGTCTTTGGCGAGGCGTGGGCTGATGGCTTCGGCTAGGTCGCGGGCGGTTGCTCCCTGCGGCAGTTCGCGCTTAGCGCCGTCACTTAGATACACACTGATGTTCTTCATTTTGTTTCCTCCTAAGTTAAATTTAGATAAAGCAAAAACTCCCCGTGCCACTGCCTTAGCAGGGACGAGGAGTAATTCCCGCGGTTCCACCCTTGTTGGCCGAGTGAGTTTCACGATATAAACTCACGGCCCATCTTAAACGCTTAACGCACGTGTACGGCAAACCTTCGCGCCTTCGTTGACACGAAATGCGCTCGGCCGCAGCTCAGGAGGTGGTAGACTCTGCATACACCTAAAGGGCTTTCAGCCTGTGAACTTCGCTAGCCGCTAAATTCACATGGCCCTTTTCTCTGGTGAGGCGTCTGTGCGAGCCTTCCTCCGTCAAAGCTTTTAAATACTATATCTCATCTAAACCGCTTCGTCAACGGCAGGTTTTGCGAAGCGATGTGCCAAACGGCTTGGGGCCAGCAAGAAGGTTGCGCCAAACACCAGTGCCAGAATTGCGGCCACAATAAACGGTGCCTGCGCGGACTCGGCGTACATCCAGCCCGCAGTGTAGGGGGCGACGGCAGTAGCGAAGCCGGTAGCCAAATTGTACATGGCAAAGCTCATCCCGAGAGTCTTCTCCTCTACAACGCCGCTTACTAAAGCCGTCATCAGCGACATCATCGCATTGGTGCCGCCACGCACAAAGAATACAATGGCGAGCACAATGGGCGACGGATAAAGGAGCTGCAGAATATAAGACACAGCAAAAACCAGTAAGCAGCCGCCCAGCACCCGCCACGTGCCGACTCTGTCGGCGAGGCGCCCGAGGACAGGGGCCAAGAGTGCGCCGCCAACCGCTGCAACCGAGCCGAGCAGACCGATGCGCAGCAAGCTTAGCCTAGCTACGTCCTGCAAGTAAGGCGTGTTAAAGTTAAACGGCAGGAACATCACGTACCAGACCCCGACAAAGACTACGACCAGGAGCCAAAACCGCTTCGGATACAAGCGAGGGTCAAGGCGTAGCGGGGCCTTCGCTAGGCAGGCGGTAGGCGGGTTAGGCGCAAGCTTAAGCAGGATACTGGCAGATAGAGCATAAAAGAGCAGACTCGCCGCAAACGTCACGCGCATGGACCACTGCTCGGCCAGAAAACCACCTAACGTCGGAGCAAAAATCATCCCGACAGAAAAGGCAGAGTGGACGGTAGCAAAGACAAAGCTTCGCTCGCTAGGTGAACTCCGCGAGGTCATGTAGGCCTGCATAGCATTCGTGCTAAACATAGAGAAATTGATAAGAAAGTAGCCGGGAATCAGCCACATCCAGTGTGGCGCATACGCGAAAATTAAAGGTGCGGGAACACACATTGCCCAACCAATAAGCATTAGGCTCCTGCGCTCATAGCGATCCGTCCATATTCCGCCCGGCAGCGCGGCCACTGCGCCAATCGCCATGGCAATAGCACTAAGTAGCCCCAACTCCACCGCGCTTGCGCCAAGCTCGCGAATATATGCGGGCATAATAACGCTATAAAGGCCCGTGCCTACGGCAAAGAACAACAGCGAAAAGTAGATGATTAATAGATCTCTGGGTAATTTGCGAAACATAGGCGGCCTCCGTTCTGCTGTTCTAAGCTATCACAAGGCCAAAAAACTTACAACCCCCCGACCTCGGGGGGCTACCGTTACCTAATATGCACTATGGCTTTGCCGCCTCCTGTGTCGCACTTGAACGCGTTCGGCGACACAGTTCGCACACGTCGCATTCGGTCAGACGGCCATCGAAAATATTGCGTATGGTGTCCCCGAGCTCGTTCCCCCTTTGTATGTTCTTACCATGCAGGATAAGCCGAGCGGGTGCTAACGTAATCAAGGCACTGATCAACAAGTCTTCATAACTTACGTCAGATTCACAATCCCCATCACCGCTGAAGCCGTCAAGATATTGGTGCCGCACAGGCTCACCATCCACGCCGAAAATGTTGCAGCGGCCCTCGGCGGTAAGCACAAGATGTACCAAAGGCAACTTCGGCTGCTGAATATCCACAAAGTAGCGCAAGAGACGTATGAACTCGGTGTACTCCTTGGCTACGAGAAACTCGTCAACCGCCTCACTCACTGTTTCGCCAAGTTCAGGCAGAAGATGCCGCATACGAAACCTGAGAAATCCATCCGCGTTAATGTGCCGGTTGTGGGCAAGAAACTCCTCAATCGTATCCCTGAGCTTTGTCCACCTTAGACCCCCTGTTTGCAGGAGGCGTTCCGTTACGAGCTCAATCTTGTGGCGCTCCTCGGCACTAAAGTAGCCGAAGTCGCGCTGAATTATCTCCGCTAGCTTGCGCTGACACCAATCCTCAATCAAAAAGTCGGCAAGTGCTGCTGATGTGCACTGTCGCCCCAAATGGTTTAGCTCAGAGAACGAGAAGCTGCTCTCCGGAGCAACGTCGACCATAACGCTGATGCTATTCACCGAGCGGCCCCTAGTTTCGAGCACCTCTACGGTGACGCCTTCGTCCACGAGACACTGCAGCTTCTGCGCCAGCCTCTCGCGCAGCAGGTAGGTGGGAGCAGTGGTTCCGATAGATACGACTTCCATCCACATCACACTCCCTTCGTTCAGAAGTAGTATATGTGCAGGCAAAATCGTTCATACGGAAGGGAGGTTCCAGTTTATGTCGCCACCTTTTCAGCGCCTAGCCAGTCTGTTTAGTTCGCAGGCTTCCTTCAGTAACATATATGCTGTGGCCGAGTCGCCGTGCTCAAGTAGCATCACCCTCCTATTGTGTCATCGCGTCACAATATTGTCCTTGTGCCACATACTGTGCAGATTATATCATGTATTTGGCAGCTAATCTTGACGAAAGAACGGGGAGTGCAAAGATGGAAGCGAAAATGGTTTGGGCAAAGCGTGCAGTAGTAGTTGTTCTGTTGCTAGTCGCAATCGGCGGCATCATGTATTTCCGCGCCGAGGAGCGGAAGGCAGTTGACCGTGAGCGATTGATCAGAATTGGGCAAAATTTTGCAGCGTCTGTGTACCACGCCCATGCCTATTTCTTACTTGCGGCCTCGTCTAGTCCTGAGGAACACAACAAGCATATCCGGATCGCGGGAGGGCATATTATGGCAGCCAGAGCAGCCGGCCGCTGGCTAGCTGATGAATTGCAGAGACAAGACATGTTTGCTGTTGCCGGGTATGCCCACTACTTTAGTGCTGTCAATGGAGAGGCTATCGTGGCCTATAAAGGGCCGGGAGTTGACCCCGAGTTAGATCGAAGAATCGGGATTATTTCCGAAAATGTCCGCAGGCTCAATGAAGCTCTGAACTGGGAGTTGTGGACTACTGGGGACAGAGCCAAAATCCAAAGCGCCATCGACGGATTGGAGCTACTACCGCCAAGGTAGTGTTTGCTGAGTGAAGGGGAGCGGGCGCCGCTCCCTTCAGCCTTATGGCTCCCTGACATCACTATCCTATTATGTTGTCACGTCACACTATTGTCCCTGTGCCACATACTGGGCACATTATGTTATGAACTTGGCAACTATTCTTGACGAAAGGAGCAGTAGGTGGACATCGCCGTATAGGCCCCTTCTTAAGGAGGGGCCTATTAGCGTCACGCGACACTATCATTGGCCCGCGACAGTGTTGCCACCAGAGCTATTCTTTGGGTAGGATGAGTTTGTTGAGTGTGGAGGTGCTCGTGCCTACCGCTCGCGTAGTCAACAAACACCTTCTCCACGCCAAGGTCACGCATCAAAGACTCTTGGCGAGCCGTGTTCTGTTCAGTAGTGCTAACGCGCACATATCCGAAAAAGAGACGCCACTCGTATGGGACAACGCCATACAAACCCACTAGAGGATACCCTAATGGGACTTGCATCGAAAACGACAGGCACGGCTGGCCCGTGCCTGTTGCATTACAATTCGCCCTTAACGGCGGCGAAACGCCCGGATACACGACTCGCTCTTAGCGGTGGCGAAACACCTTGGATTAAACCAGCTCCCCACCCAGTAGTACATATGCCATCGTTCTGCGTCAAGCCCGCGCCTGCCGGACCCTAGACGGTCTGCTGTCAGGTGCGCAACAAGCCTCCCCTGATTTCGTCCTTCGTCGGCAATTGGAGCAACCGACAATAGTCCTTCTGAGTTTCAATCACACATTCAGCGATGAGCCTGAAAAATGGTGTGTCATCCGGGTTTTTGGCCCGTTGCGCCGCACGCAGAGCATCGATATACTCCCCGCGGAGCACCGGCGGGATGATGGCAATACCAAAGCCATCCTGGACCAGCGCTAAATTCATGAGCAAGCGCGCCGTGCGGCCATTACCATCGACAAACGGATGAATGTCGACCAAGCCCTTGTGAAGGCGTGCCGCATACTCGACAGGATGAACTGAGCCCCTCAGCGCATTCATTTCCGCCACAAAAACCTGCATCGCGGCAGGCACCACATCCGGTCCCGGCGGCACATAGTCGGTTCCCGAGATAAAGACGCTGACCTGACGGTAGACTCCGGCGTTGTCTTCGTCGAGGAGAGCATAGAAGAGTTTATGGAGTTTTAATATCTGCTCCTCTGAAAGCGGAGTGTTGCCGTCTCTTGCTAAGGTCAGCATAAAGTCGTAGGCCTTGGCGTGGCCGGCCGCCTCATAATAGTCTCGTATAGGCTTGCCTCCTACCGTCAGCCCGTCTTCAAGCAGCACCTTCGTTTCGGTAATGGTCAGCGTGTTGCCCTCCAGAGCGTTGCTAGAGAAGGTAAGCCCTATCTTGAAATACTCGTCGAGGTTCTTGGCCTCGCGTGTGCTTAACGGACGTGCTGCTGCAATCTGATCTTTATAGCGGTTGGCTTTCTCATAGAGCAACTTAAGGCTCCGATCGCATATCACCCAAACACATCCTTCCACGGTGTATCGTTCAATCATCCTGCCACAGACATTCCAGCGGCCTCGCATCTCCTGCCGCTTCACATTAGGGTGTCTCTCTCCATATCTTCTGACAGACAACATGGGTGGCATTATAATCAATCAGGCCGTCTAATTTCATTCTTTGTAGCTCTCGGGATAGCGATGTCCTTTGGGCGCCAATTCTCTCTGCGAGGGCTTTCTTGGTAAGCGACAATTTGATATGGCAGCTACCTTGTCTCTTGACCTCATTAGCGAGATAAGCAGTGATCCTCTCGCGAATTGTTCTTCTAACGTGGTGCTTAATCTTATCGCCTAATGTAAGGGCATGGCTCGAAACGCACTCCAAGTAACATTCCAGAAAATATGGGGATTGACTACAGAGAACAAAAGTACGCTCTTTAGAAAAGCGCACAAGCTCCACTACGGTTTTTGCGCTGACGGCGAACGGATAATGAGGATCCTTAGAGAACATCAAGTTGCCGCCGATTATGTCCCCTGACGAAAACTCTGCAATAGTGAGTAGATTGCCTTCCTCATCGATGCGTTCAATCATTACGCTCCCTTTGACGACAACCTCAAGGCTGTCACATCGATCGCCTTCAAAGTGAATCACTGCGTCTTTTTCATAGCACACGCTCCTTATGCTACCATCTTGTAGACAAGCATCTAGTACATCAGCAGGGAGCGCTTTGATTATCGAGACCTCACGCAACTGCAACATGGGTCGCCTCCATTGTTTATGCAGCGTTACATCCGTAACACTTTCTTAGTCCCTCTTAGTATATACTCTTTTCAATGAAGTGAAAGGGTGGTTGAACTATGGCCAAAGCGAGAACATCCGTTGAAGTAGTTCTTTTTATAGTGTTTGCTCTATTAGTTGTCACTGGCAATATGGTGATTTGGCTAGCCGTTTTCGTGGTTGGGTTATTAACTGCGGCGCTATTTGGCAGATATTTTTGCGGATATATATGTCCAATGAACACACTAATGCGAGTCTCCGAAAAGGTAGCTAAACGAATGAATTGGCAAAGGGACACGATACCTACATGGCTCCGGAATCCTAATATGCCGTGGTTTGTGTTGGCACTCATGATTAGTACGGTGATTGTTTTCAGACAAATCCTTCAGCGCGAGTTCCCATTCCTCCTGATACTATTGGTTCTTTCGTTCATAATGACGCTTCGACTAAAACCGTGGGTGTTCCACAATCTCGTCTGTCCGTATGGAGCATTACTCAGACTCACTGGAAAGTATGCAAGATTCGCGGTATCAGTAAAGGCAACAGGCTGCGTCCGCTGTCAAAAATGTGAAGAGGTTTGCCCTGCCAATGCCGTCACGGTTACCCCTCTGACCGAGGTTGCAGAAATAGATGCGACGCTTTGCCACCAATGTGCTGACTGCATTGCGGCATGTCCTACTGCCGTCATAAGTTATCAGTACCGCAAGCGCTAGACTATTTCAAAGCCTACGTAATGGTTGCAATATAGCATCAAACCGCCAAGGGCTTAAAACCCTTGGCGTTCCTAGTTCTTATGGTGGGAGCAACAGGGTTCGAACCTGTGACCTCTACCGTGTCAAGGTAGGGAGCGCTCTTTGCCCTCCTTCGGTCGGCTCGGCTGGAGTCAGCAATAGCAATGCTTTTTGGCCCCTTCGGCGAACACATGTTCTGCTCGTCTATGCCCCTCTTGGCTGGCTTACGGTAGAACTTTTGGTAGAACTTTTGCTGACTGACCCGGCAGCGCGACCCACTGATTAAGAGTTAGGTGCTTGGGGTTGCAACACGTACTAGTGTGTAGCTGTTCGCTTCCAAAGTCCAGCTATAGCAAGGGTTTCCGAGGATCGACCGATGCGCAGGGAGCAGGGCATTGCAGTATGTTGCGTCGGCGTTGCTGTCAAAACTGCTGTCAAATTAGGATGCCTACTGTCTCTGATTGCGGCCGCAACCTCCGTTCTCCTCCTCGCTCTGTTGGTTCGCGAAGGAGCCGAACGCCCATGGTATGGGAAACGCCAACAAAACAAGCGGCGGACAAAAATCTCTAATGCCTGTTTTAACGAGTCAAGTGAATCATGAGTGCCGTTCTCCAGCAATAAGCCTCGTAATCAATACCATGCAAAGCACCATGATTAAACCAACGGCTACTATAGCGAACAGATTCCCTGTGTGGGCCATATCCAACAATGCGGCGGGCGCGCTAGAGATGTTAGACTTTACCCCTAGAATCCCTCCGCCTAGGGTGAGCACACCAGTTATCACCCGGTACCCCAGTGTGCTTGTTGCGCTAGGATAAAGGAAATTAGGGGCGTTCCGTCTTAACAATCTTAGTAGGGTGGCCCCCACCGCCGCGCCAAGTAGGAAGTTAAAAAGAAACGCTATCCCTTCTTGAAACACCTTTTAGCAACCTCCTTCCCTGCAATCACCTAGCCTGCTGTCCTGCCCATCTCCCCGAGATCCCAGATCGGAGCCTCCTCGGCTCTAAATGTGCTGCACATGTCTTGGATTGCCACCTTGCGTGATTGAAACGCAACGCCCGTTTGATATAATGGGGCTGATGTCCAGCACGGTTGCCCAAGGGATAATCCTAGCGAAACGTCCGCTCGGTAGGTTGAGCCATGTTCGCAAATCGGGAGGAGGAAATCCATTGTTAAGAGACGGTGCTAGAAGACTGTCTGCGGTTACCGTGGCGATGCTCCTAGTCTTCACTACTTCACTTGGGTTAGCGGAGCAGCCCATTAGCGTAGTTGTAAACGGAAGAGCGCTGGTAATGGATGTGCCGCCAGTCATCAGAAGTGGCCGCACCTTAGTCCCACTACGCGCGATCTTCGAGGCCTTAGGAGCATCCGTGGAGTGGAATGATGCCACACGGACTATTACGGGGAGAAGGGCTGAAACGACCATCACTCTGCAAATCGACAACCCGTCTGCAACCGTCAACACCGCTAGAGTCACGCTGGATGTGCCGCCGACTATTGTCGGCGGACGCACGTTAGTTCCGGCTAGGTTCATTGCTGAGAGCTTGGGTGCCCGTGTTGGCTGGAATGAACAGACTCGCACCGTCACCGTAGACTCCGCCACGACGGCTATTCGCACCTCAGCTGTACAAGTGACAAGTATAACCGACGGCGATACGATACGTGTGCGTCTCAGTTCTGGGCAAGAGGAGAGGGTGCGCCTGATCGGCGTGGATACTCCGGAGAGCACCACCGAGATCGAACCCTTCGGCAAAGAAGCCGCGGCGTTCACCAGGCAACAGCTAGAGGGTAAAACCGTTCATCTAGAACTGGACGTGTCTGAACGGGACCGATTCGGTCGTCTATTGGCGTACATTTGGCTTGAACAGCCGACCAGTGACACCGTGGCAGAAGTCAGGGCGAAGATGTTCAATGCTCGTCTCTTGCTAGAGGGCTTCGCAAGGATCATGACAATTGCTCCGAACGTTAAGTACTCCGAGATGTTTGTGACATTGGAGCGAGAAGCACGCAATGCTAACAAAGGCCTGTGGGCGGCCACTGCCCCGCCAGCAACTACAACAGTAGCCATCACTGAAGTGGACTTAGCAGGAGAACGAGTGGTTATTGCTAATCGCGGCCAAACCAGTGTAGATATATCTGGTTGGGTTTTGGTAAGCGAGAACGGCAATCAAAGGTTTACCTTCCCCGCGGGCACGGTAATTGCTATGGGATCCAGCATCATGGTTGTCAGCGGCCCCAATGCAACAGCGGGGCCAGGGCGGCTAGTGTGGACGAGATCGCACATTTGGAACAACGAGGGTGACCCGGCGGTGCTGCTTGACAACACAGGGCGAGAAGTGAGTCGCCGCTAGGACGGCACAGGCATGCTTTTCTCGCTCAACCTGCGTTCGTGCAGCCCTTCTGGGTGAGTCCAGTCACCCAGAAGGGATGTTAGGAGGCACCCCATGTAGCACCAGCCCGGCTGGCCTGTAGGTTTCTGCCTCTTTCCGTTGTGCAAATGCTTAATCCGATCCCAGGCGGTGGGCATACTGCGGGCTCTCTCTCTGCAAGGGAGTGTGTGGGTTTCAACGGCGATGCTTTACCGGACGATCCCTCCAGTCAAGCGGTGGGGCTGGATCTATCTCTTGTTCCATCTCAGACAGTTGCAGGATGCCGACACATGCCTGTTCGATTGATCGTGGTTTGAAGGCGCATCCCGACATTACGACGAGCAGAAGTACACCTTAACGCCAACGGCCATTAGTGCTCTGGTAATCTGGTTCTTGTCGCCCTCGGTGATGCCATAGTTAATGACCGCCAGTTGAAGACATATGGAAGGGTAATTCTCGTCAACGTGATTCCTCTTGAGACGGGCGATATACTCAAGAACTTTCCGAAGCGCACTTTCCCATTTCAGCACTGTGCCCCTGCCAACGATGAAGAATCGTCCGTCTGAGGAACGGCCCACGACAATTTCTCCTTTATTCTCCACAATGGCAACCTCACCCGCACCGAATGTACTACGGATAACTTGGACTGGGTCGTGCCCCCGAAGAACTTGTTCCGCCTTCCTCTTCGTATAGGCGTTGAGAATGCCGTCCTTGATATACACCCTCACCTTGTCTGCTGCAACATACTCCCCAATTATGCCGCCAATCTCCGGATCGTTAACAAGGTCGTCCATAAAACGTCCGTTCTCTACGCGCCCTTTTAAGGCATATCCGTGTAGGTCGGCCTTTTTGAATACTGCTCGTTTAAGCTGGGCCGCAACACCTGTCGGCAACGCTTTCGGCATTAGAACCCCTCCGGGAACGTAAGCTTGACCTCGTCATCAGAACCACTGAGATCAGCCATGTCCTCAATCCATATATTCACAAAGCGCTCCACCCTAGCATCGGAGAAGGAAACAAAACCTTGCTCTAAGAACAAAATCTCTTTTTCTCGCCCTTTTTCTTTGCCCTCGTTATTCATCCCGACCATTTCCGCCATCCTTCGGATATCGGAGACGAAGTCCAAAACGATAACCTTGTCCTTCCCCTCCGAAAGCCGTAGCCCACGCCCAAGCTGCTGTACAAATATGCGCCTTGAATGCGTAGCCCTCAGGAACACGAGGATATTCACATCCGGTATGTCAATGCCTTCGTTCATCACATCGACTGCCGTGACCGCACTATAATTTCCAGCCGAAAAACCGAGGAGCCGTTTGCGCCGCTCCGCTTTGTCCGTGATAGACAAGGCGGCGGTCGGGACTCCGGCGGCTGATAGCATCGCTGCGAAACGGTTGCTGTGTTCAATCGAAGGAGAGAATACTGCAATTCGTGGGGTCGGCACCGTATTGACGATGTTTTGAATTTCAGCGATAACGGCTTCGTCGCGCTGAGGGAGAAAGAGGCGCTTATTTAAGTCCTTAATGGAGAGCTTCTGTTTGCTGATACTTAGCATGCCGTCCCAGTCCACATTATCGCAGAGGATACGGTAGTCCACTTTTGACAAATACCCCATCGCCATGCCGTCAACTAAGGAGACCTTGGCTAGCGGTTCGCCAAAGACAGTGTTGAGGTTCTGCCCGTCTCCCCGCCAGGGCGTAGCAGTCATTCCAATAAGAAACCTCGGCTTCAAATGGTCAAGGCAGGCCCTAAACCCATACGCCATCGCGTGGTGTGCCTCGTCAACTATTACAGCATCAAATCGGCTTTCTTCGATGCCCGGTAGGTAGCCGTACAGGCTTTGATATAGACCGAAAGCAACTCCCTCTGTATTCTTAGGAGGTATCCCGTCAAAGAAGACGGATGTGGGAACCTCTTTCGTAAGCTGCGGCCAGAAGCCCTGTTCAAGTTGTTGCGCCAAGTCTGTCTGATGGCAAAGCACCAGAATGCGACGACACCCGCGCTCCCACAATTGCTGCGTGATGGTCGCTGCAATCACTGTTTTGCCTAGGCCAGTAGCGACAATATAAAACGCCTTCTTACCGCCTTCGTCAAAAGCCTTTATTACTTTGTTGACGATTCCTTCTTGATAGGGTCGAAGCTCTCTGAGGGCTGCACTTTCGTTTGGCATTTGGTCAATCACATTCTTGATAAATGCCCCATTCCAAAGCTTCAGCCTATAGCCATGCGTCTCCAGTTGTTTTTGCCGAACCTTGGCAGTGTGCGTGAATTCGCCATTAGTAGCGACGGCCGCTATTTCTGCCCCATAAAAGGACAAGGCGGTCACCGCCTCCTGCATTGCACTTGGCCCAATGTATCTGTCTCCCGCCACCGCTTTTGACTGAACGACCCAGGAAAGAACCTTTCCCCCCTCGTCGCGCATCGCCAATAAGTCTGCCCCCATATCTCCAGAGCCGTCAATAACGGCAGTGTCTTTCCATCCGATATGTGCCATCATTCTCGCTACCGCACGTACAAGGCCTTTCCAGTTGTTCCCTTCGGAAATGTCTTGCGTATAGAAGTTCATCACACCAACTCCCCCAACAGAAAGTCGATGCTCAGCGAGGCGCGAGACAGCTCGTTCTTCAAGTCACGCTGCCCAAAACCTGTATTTGCCATCACCCGAAGTGCGTCCTTTAAGAACGACATAACACGCTCTTTTGACTCATTACGGCTCCGCTCCGTAGCTTTCTCATCCGAGAAACTAATACTTGTGTATGGAGCAGTGACCACCTTGCCATCGAAAACCCGTTCGGGGAACCTGTCAACGAGGCGCAAGAGGGCTTTTTCCGGCACGTACTCCAACGCATCATATCCGCTCTCCTGACATGTCTGGAAGCGTTGAATCAGCGCTGGGTTGAAGAGCATCCGATTTACGGTGTCCTCCACGTCGCCAGTGGACTCATGTATACACTGCAGTACGCTAATAGCCTGCGGTCTCAGTGCATCGACCATCTTTTCCCGCAACGTGGCAAAGGCCTTCGCCGCCCGATCCTGTAATGACTGTCGGTCAATCTTCGCCTCTGGCATTGTGTTCTGAACGAGGGTAGAGAACACCTCAACCACATCAGCAAGGTTGTCTCGGGCCTTTAGCTTCTCGGCTAGATATTGGAGCAGCAGCTCCTTTGGGCTGATTGGGAACTGTGCTAAGACGGGATGCGCCGGGTCGTAAACAAAAGTGCAGTCAATGCCGCTTGATGAAAAGAAGCAGGGCTTGCGCTCACCGTTTGCGAGAATTTCTGTGCCGATCTTCAGCTCATAAGCCCGAACATTTAGTGGGGCTGCTCTGCCGAAGCTATATTTCCCAGTTAGCTGCCCAACTTGGGCAGAGTTACGAATAAGCTCATCAAGCTTAGATGTCGCCATTGCAGGCGATGTCACCACTGGCACTAGAGGAGGACTTGGCACCGTAGGTATCGAAGGTGTGCTGCCGCTTCCGATAGTTGAACCCATACTCCCCCGAAGGTATGAACTAGGATCGTCGGAGGGCGCGTCGCCTGGATTCACCGCTGTTGTCAACCTCGTTCCCCCGGTACTACGTTTCTGGTCTTCCTCTTGGGCGGCTTTCCACCAAAGGCTATCATCAATATACTCACGTCGTCCGCTCCGAAAATATCCAGCGTATTCTTTCGCCTTGTCATTCGGCGCAAATAAACACTTCGTTCCAGAGTCGACACGGCGATAGGCATTTGCCAGCACTCCCAACGGTGAAGTAACCTCCGGAGGAAAACCCAATGCTTTACGCCTTTGAGGCAGGAACGGACCCACCCCACAAATCGCCTCGACCGTCTGAGCCCATGAAGTATCCTCTTTGTTAAAGTCGTTCTTTTGATAGACCGGCAGTAAGTAATCCACATGCAGCTCACCCACGATACGGCCACCGATAGTTGATCCGAGCTCAACAGGGTATTGAAGTTCTTTCGCTCCAGTAAAGGGATTGTCGTAGAAGAAGAGGGACTTGTCTGCAATCCTTATTTTGCGCCCGTTACGGACAAAATCGATGCCGTAATCGTTCGGATCGGCGTAACGTTGAATGCCCAGCCAACCGGTAAGGCGCTTGTTTCGCTCCACAATGTTCCCGGGGAGGGTCTCGCCGGTCGACTGAGCAGTGTAATACGGCTCAGCCTCATCCTCTGTGAGATAGCAATTCTTCTCGGTATCGAATAGGGAGTGTCCTAGATCACGGTCAATGTCCACCCTTGCTGGGACATTCGCTTGATTGTGAACCACATAGCGGGCATCCGACCAGACGCAATGGTTCCGGGGCGACAGCTGCCGCCCCTTAACTAGCACCATTATATCCTTCGTCGTGAGTAATGGGGTATAGATTGACTCCAATTGCCTTCTGATATCGCTCTCCTTAGCAATCATGGTATCAGAGATACCGGCTTTCAGCTGGGAGATGATTATCTTTGTCCCTGACTCAAGTGGATTGTCTTTTGGCAGCATCCTAACAGGAGCGAGAAAGCGCCTTGCCTTGATCAACTCACCAAAGTCAATAGTCAGCTCGACCCACTGGGTATCACCGGCGCAGGTCGACCTTATAGTAGTCACCTCGCCGAGGCGCGCGGTCGCTATGTTGAAGCCCATGCCGAAGAGCCCCAAATGGTTTATGGGGTCATTACTGGTATATCCCGCAGTCACTGCGTTCTGTAGTTGTTCTAGGGTCATCCCGCACGCATTGTCCGAAACCTCCACCGTGCGGTCACCCGTTCCGACAGAGTCATTCGACCAGTTGACCACAATTCTCTGCTCTTTGCCATTTTCCCCACTTGCCTCGCTCGCGAGAAATGCGTCGATCGAGTTATCAATCAACTCCGCTAGGCATTGCCACGGCTGAAACGGAATATCTCCTAGCGTCCTCAGAATTCGCGGTTTTGGGGTAATATCAACCGAAGCATGCCCCCCCATTTTTTACACCTCTCTTAATCTTTTCATGTATTCAGCTATGGAGGATGCCACGCGATAAGCCAGCACTGGTGGCACCGCATTGCCTATTTGCGATATGCTTGAAGTGGCAGCATGAGTGAAAACGAAGTCATCTGGGAACGTCTGAATCCTCGCACACTCTCTGACTGTTAGACGACGGTCAAGCGAGTAATGAAACTGAACTCGCGACTTAGGGTTGGCCCGTATTGTATATGCAGGCTTGTCCCTTTTGCTGCTTTCATCACCCTGCCCATTCCCCCTTTTCGCCCTCGACGCCCCGAAATACTGACTCTGGTTAGGAACACTCTCATCCGTCACCTCCACCAGGTCGCCGATAGCCCATTCAATACTCCGCTGTTCGTGTATGAAATCAGCCCTTGGTTGCGCCGGAAACCCATCGAGGTCGGCACGCACGCAAATAAAGAACAACCGGGTTCGTCTCTGAGGAATACCATAGTCGGGAGCGTAAAGCTTCCACACCTCGACTTTATACCCGGCCCCTTGGAGCTCGTTGACAATAGCCTCCTTGACCTTACCCTTTTCCATTCGCTCTAGGTTGATGACGTTTTCTCCGACTACTAATTTTGGCTGGTGCACCTCCATATACCTGATGAGCGCTTTATAAAGTTGCCCTCGTTCAGAGTCAAGCCCACCAAGAGGCCCACACGAGGAGAACTCTTGACAAGGGAATCCCCCTATCAACAAATCGGAGGTTACAATTGTTCTAGCGTCAGCAGCAGATAAGTCTACCATTTGTGCGTGTTCGCCAAAAAAACGATTGTAGGTTTCGATGCATGCAGCATTGTTATCGAATGCCGCCTTTATCTCAAAAGGTAATTTTGGGTAAGCCTCTCCCCGATACTGAAAATCCCCGCGGAAGCCCAAATCCAAACCGCCACAGCCGCAGAAGTATGATACTACTGAAAACGATGGCAAGTTACCATCATCGCGCGTCATAAAGCTACCTCCTTGTCACATTGATGCGACGCTCCGACATTGCTAATCGAACAACCGAACCAGGGCGCATCATTGGCCCGCCTCATACTCCCGAACTCGTCGGTAGAATGTACTTCGCGTAAGGTTAAGTCGGGCCATCGCCTTGACCGCCGTTGTCTTCCCTGTCTTCCAGTCCTCATAAACGCTGCGGAATTTAGCTTTTTCGACCTCGATTTTCTTCCGGCCCTTATACTTTCCCAGCCTCTTGGCGATCGCTACGCCTTCGGCTTGCCGTTGGAGTATATAATCCCGTTCAAGCTCGGCCATAGCCCCGAAAACAGTCAGCATAAACTTGCCGGCGGGAGAATTCGTGTCGATGTTTTCCTTTCGGCTGATAAACTCCACTCGCTTCTCATGCAGCAGTGCCACTAGATGCAACAGTTCGCGCGTATTTCTCGCAAACCGACTCACGCTCTCCACGACCACCGAATCGCCTTCCCGCACAAAGTCGAGGAGCTTTTTGAGTTCCGGCCTAGCAGAATCCTTCCCGCTGGCATGGTCAACAAACACCTTCTCGACGCCAAGGTCGCGCATTAAAGACTCTTGTCGAGCCGTGTTTTGTTCAGCAGTGCTAACGCGTATGTATCCAACTAGCATATAGTTCTCTCCACCTCTCCTGTATCCCTGCACTGTACCAAAGAATTCACAAAATGATTTGGGATATCCCACTTAATACGGCTCAATCTCTACGGGACAACGCCAAACAGTCCCACTAGGGGATACCCTAATGGGCCTTGCGTCGAAAACAACAGGCACGGCTGGCCCGTGCCTGTTGCATTACAACTCGCCCTTAACGGCGGCGAAACGCCCGAATAGACCACTCGCCCTTGTCGGTGGCGAAACACCCGGATACACGACTCGCTCTTATAGGTGGCGAAACACCGTGGATTAAACCGATTGTCCACCTAATAGTATCCGTGCCCTCGTTCTGCGTCAAGCACCCGCCTGCCGGGCAGGCCGGGGTGGTGTCAGGTGCGCAACAAGCCTTCCCCGATTTCGTCCCTCGTCGGCAACTGGAGCAACCGGCAATAGTCCTTCTGAGTTTCAATCACGCATTCAGCGATGAGCCTCAAAAATGGCGTATCATCCGGATTTTTGGCCCGTTGCGCCGCACGCAGAGCATCGATATACTCCCCGCGGAGCACTGGCGGGATGATGGCAATACCAAAGCCATCTTGGACCAGCGCTAAGTTCATGAGCAAGCGCGCCGTGCGGCCATTACCGTCGACAAACGGATGAATGTCGACCAAGCCCTTGTGAAGGCGTGCCGCATACTCGATAGGATGAACTGATCTCCTCAGTGCATTCATTTCCCCCACAAAAACCTGCATCGCGGCAGGCACCACATCCGGTCCCGGCGGCACATAGTCGGTTCCCGAGATAAAGACGCTGACCTGACGGTAGACCCCGGCGTTGTCTTCGTCAAGGAGAGCATAGAAGAGCCTGTGGAGTTTTAATATCTGCTCCTCTGAAAGCGGAGTGTTGCGGTCTCTTGCTAAGGTCAGCATGAAGTCGTAGGCCTTTGCGTGGCCGGTCGCCTCATAGTAGTCTCTTATAGGCTTGCCCCCTACCGTCAGTCCATCTTCAAGCAGCACCTTCGTTTCGGTGATGGTCAGCGTGTTACCCTCCAGAGCATTGCTAGAGAAGGTAAGCCCTATCTTGAAATACTCGTCGAGGTTCTTGGCCTCGCGTGCACTTGACGGACGTGCAGCTGCAATCTTATCTCTATAGCGGTTGGCTTTCTCATAAAGCAACGCAATGCCTCGGTCATATGTCACCCGCAAACACACCCTTTCGTGATCTACCGTTCAATCTTCATCCCAGTAGCCAATAGCCCAATCCTTGACGGCGTTGAATCGCTCCATGTTCCGTGGCTCAATGTCCAGCCCCTCAAAACTTTCACCGTTCATAAAGTAGTAAGAGCCTAGCCCCTCAATAAACGATTGCTCATCAATGTTGTCATAATCAGCCAGCATGTCATTAATCGTTTGATTGATTGACGTGCAGGCTATGCCGCCAAAGTGGACAACCTCAATCCCATCGAACGTATCGACGACAAAGTAGTTGATGTTCTCGTACTTCCCTCGATCCAAGGAATACACATCAATTTGTTTTTCGTTAAGGTAGCCAGGGAATAACCCATGACACTCCAAAGCAGAAGTGCGGCACAAAACAACGTTTTCACCCCGCAACACATCTAGCAGCCATGCTCTATGCGTTGCGTAATTGCCACTGCAAGCCGTGGCTACCTGCCTACCTCTACTTGCTCCTTCGCTTAGCTGCGAGGGCGAGTGCTCGCCAAGAACCTTAAGCACGGGAGTGCACGCCCTTTCTTTGAATCGCCATGCGGCATCGTGCGATATGCTCTACATTCTGAATTTGTCAGAGGCGCGCTGGAGTTCGGCAGCTAACTCGCTAAGCTGTTGAGCCGTCGTTGCGCTTTCTTGGGAAGACGCCGCAACCTGATGCGTAATCCCGCCAAAGTTGTCCATGGAAGAAGCTACCTCGTTGGCCGCAGCAGCCTGCTCTTCGCTAGCAGCCGATATACCTTCGATTGTCATGGCGATATCGTTAATCCTTGAGGTTATATTAGCCAAGGCCTCCTGCGCCCCTTTGGCCCCCTCTGCACCTTCGGTGCTTAGCGCAATTGCACTGTCGATCTTCTTTAATACAGTGCCCGTTAGATCTCTAATCTCGCGAGTTGACTGGCGGCTTTGTTCAGCTAAGTTGCGCACGGCATCGGCGACAACCGCGAAGCCCCGCCCGTGCTCGCCAGCTCTCGCGGCTTCAATCGCCGCGTTAAGCGCCAACAGATTTGTCTGGTCGGCAATGTCGTTGATTACAGCTGCCATGCCCCCGATCTGAGTCGAAACTGTCGAAAGGCTAAGCACGCTCTCCTGTACGGTCTTTAGAGTGTCAATTGCCTTGGTAATCTTCACTGTTCCGTCCTGTGCCGCATCCCTTGCCGTGATTCCTGACGAAGCGGCGCTCTGAGCATTAGCCGCAATCTCCTGCGTCGCGCCCGCGAGATGCTCTAGTGTCTGCGAAATCTCCTTGCTGATTCCGACTTGGCTGTTGTTCCCCACGGCTACTTCCTTGATAGAGCCGTTGAGGCCTTGCGCTTCAGTGGCCACTGCCGTACTCGCTTTTTGCACTGCGGCCACCAGCCCGCGCAGATTAGCGATAGTAGAACAAAGCGCCCGAGACAGATCCCCAATCTCACTCTTGTCGCGCAGCGGCTCATAACTTGAAGAAAGATCCCCGTTGGCGAGCTTCCCGACCTCGCTCTTGATTCGGATCATTGGTTTAACTATCCCAAAGTACACATACGCAATAACTGCTGCCAGCATAAGAATGCTAAGAAACACGTTAAAAATCGTCGCACGGTTAGCGGCAGTTGCCGAGGCCAGCAAGCTAGCTAAAGCTTGGTCGGAGGCACCTTTTAGTTCGGTATTAATGAGATGCATCCTCTCAACTATTCTCTCTCCAAGAGGAATATACTCAGCAAGCAACAGCGCGGTGGCCGCACGCGAGTTACGGGCACGGCTGTGATTTAGGATGCGGCCACCAACTTCATAAAACGCTTCGAGTTCTGCCCTTAAGCTACTGACGATACCTGCAAGCGCAGGTGTGGAAGCGTTCTCCTCAAGAGCCTGCACATGGCTCTCCAGCTGTCTAGTGAGTTCTGCAATCCGCTTTTCGTAGAAAGTATATCTTTGCGGGTCTAATATTGAGTCGCGCATATCGACCTTTATCTGTTTAAAGACCATGCTCGCATTCTGTAAAGCCCGCAGTTCTGATAAGTTCCTAGCTATTGTCAGCCGAGACGCGGCGTCCTCCCCACCAATGACTGTTACGCGATAATAGGCAACCGTGGCAACCATAGCTGTTATAACAAGCGCAATCAGAGCAAGGGTTGTGACAATTGAGTTCCTCATGTCGTTCTCCTCCCATCGTGGGTAACATCAGCGTAGACTGAGTTGAAACAGCGGACAGGGCACGGGTTCCAAGTGGAGCTGCCCCTTGATCGGCAACCGCAATGGTGTTATTTTAGGGCGGTGCTCTACAATTTGTCGGCCACAACACTATCTGCCGTGAAAATGTGTAGAATGGGGTGTGTCGCCGAGATAGTGAAAGGTAGCGTCGGGGTCTAAACGTAATGCGCTCATCGCTGTGCTTGGTATGTCTACGCTCAAAAAACTGTGGTCAAAGTCGTCACATCGGCATACATCATGTACTCACTCCTTGTGCATCCTGCACGTGTCGACCGGCTTAAACAGTAAGCTCGCTGTAGATTGCGGCAAATCGCGGGGCAAGGGCTGCAAAAGCTGCTAACACGCGTGGGTCAAAATGCTCGGGGCTTGTTCTGCCGTCACCTTTAGTTATGATGCGAACCGCATCGTCGTGTGAAAGGGGTTTCTTATAAGGGCGCTTGCTGCGCAAGGCGTCATACTGGTCCGCTATGGCTAAGATTCGCCCCTCAAAGGGAATTTCTTCGCCCCTAAGACCATTAGGGTACCCACTCCCATCCCACCGCTCGTGGTGGGTGAGGGCCAAAGACGCCGCCATCGCTAGCCGAGAGTGATCTCCCACAATTTTCGCGCCGTACAAGGTATGCTGGCGCATCTCGGCGCGCTCAGCATCATTTAACGGCCCAGGCTTACGCAGAATGTCAGGGTGGACGTGAATTTTGCCTACGTCGTGTAGCGGGGCTTGTAACCTTATGTCGGTTACGAAACTAGCAGGAGCACCGAGTTCTTCCGCCAAGAGAGCGCAGTAACTACCGAGCCGCAGGATGTGTTCTCCTGTATCGTCGTCGTTCGCTTCGGCTGCGCGTGCCAGTGCATGCACCGTGTAAACGAACGCATTCTCGGTGTCCTGCAACTGCCGAGAGAGTGAAGAGATGAACACTATCTGTCGCACGGCGTTTTCTAGCACAATGACGTCATGAGGGGTTGTCTCACGCCCGTAACCTAGCGCAAACACTGCTAACTCGCGGTCGATATGGTAGACATAATTGTCGCAGGCCACACCGTTATCTTTTAGCTGTGCACACAAGGGCGAGTCCTGCAGTGTTACAGGGGGTGAATTACTGTACCCGGCTTGTCCCGTATGCTCATCCAAGAAGGGGTCGCCCGACGAGCCTAGATGAAGCTCTGTGCGGCTTACGCTGCCGTTAACAGCATGGTAACTAAACCAACGGCGCTCCCCACTACCCTCGCCGAGGCATAGAAGCATGACGGTGGGACTATATAAGTCACCAGGGCTACGCCTAATTAACTGGCTCACTAGCTTATCAATGGCAGTTAGATAATCAAAAGACAGTGGGTTTAAAGACCGTACTACATTCTCTCCTAACAAAGTTAGTGAGTTAACACTCTCGTAGGCATGAACCAACTGGTCGTTTAGCGCCTTTACCCGGAGCAACACCTTAACTCGCGCTAACACCTCTGCGTAATCGAAGGGTTTGGAGATGAAGTCGTCCGCTCCAGCCTCTATGCCCTTAATCCTTGCGTCACGCGCTGTTAAAGCAGTGAGGAGGATAATAGGGATATGGCGGAAGACCTCATTTTGCTTAAGTAACGTGCAGACTTCGTAGCCGTTCATTCCCGGCATCATCACGTCTAGTAGGATAAGGTCAATCCGCACGCGAGCAACTTTGTCTAAAGCCGCAGACCCGCTAGATACTAGCAGCACCTCATACCCTGCGGAACTAAGTGTAAATTCTAAGAGTTTTAAGTTCTGCGGCTCATCGTCAACGCACAATACAACGGGCTTAACCCACAAGCAAATCCCTCCTCAGCCCATAAGTTGTTTAAGCAACTGCGGTAGCTCCCGTGTGTCAATCGGTTTAGAGATGTAGTAGTCAGCGCCTTCCGCTAGGAACTTTTCCTTGTCACCCCTCATTGCTGACGAAGTAAGCGCCACAATCTTGATTCTTGCTGTCTCCACTGCTGCTTTAAGGGTTCTTAGCGCAGTCACGCCGTCCATACCCGGCATTTGAATGTCTAGTAAGATTAGATCGGGACGGTGCGCCTTGGCCATGGCAATGCCCTCGGCTCCGTCCTTCGCCTCTATGGTATCGAAGCCGTGAAAGCGCAAGAGATCGCGGAGCAATGTCATGTTGTTCTCGTTGTCGTCGACAATTAACACCTTCATAAGCATCGTCTCCTCACTTATTGCGTAAGCGACTTAACGGGCAGGACAAAAGTAAATGTGCTGCCCCTGCCCGGCTCGCTTTGCAGCCAAATGGCCCCGCCATGCATCTCCACAAGTTTCTTGGTAAGTGCGAGCCCAAGACCCGTCCCCGATACATTCTTACTCAGGCCGGATTTAAGTTGTGAAAACGGCTGGAAAAGCTTCGCCTGATCTGCCGCGCTAATGCCTATCCCCGTGTCAGTTACCGCGATTTCAACGTAATCGCCCGCGGCGAGCTCGGCTAACTCGCTGCCAGCGAAGCGCTGCGCTTTGACAGTCACAGCCCCTCCTTCCGGAGTGAACTTCACGGCGTTGCTCAAGAGATTGAGCGCGATTTGCCGAAACCTACGCTCGTCAGCAAGAATGTCAATGTCGGCGTCTGGAGTAACAACAAGCGTCAGGCTGAGGCGGCGCGCTTCTGCTTTATCGGTTAGACTGGCTACCGCACCTTCTAGTGCAGAGCGGAGCGGGAAAGGCGACACCTCCAGTTCTGCCTTGCCTGCCTCTATTTTAGCCACATCTAAGATGTCGTTAATGAGGGCCAAGAGGTGGTTCCCGCTAGCTAGTACATACCCGATGTACTCTTTTTGCTTGTCGTTGAGCTCACCGGTCAGGCCATCCTCTAAGATTTGCGAGAAGCCAATGATAGAATTAAGCGGAGTCCTTAGCTCGTGCGACATGCTGGCAAGAAAGTCTGACTTAGCGTCTGAGGCTACGGCTAGTTGCTGGTTGAGAATCGTCATGTCCTCGTTCAATGCCGCAAGGTCGCGTGTGTGTGCTCGCAATTGCAGGGAGATGACTTTCTCTGCCTCTAGTTGTAGTGCCCAACGGTAACCGCCATACCCGCCGAGCATCACGGCCAACAAAGTAATCGGCAGCAGCCAGCCAAGCGTTTCCCGAAGTGGCGCCGTCAGTACCCGCAGAGGGATGTCAACCAGTATGCCCCAGCCATGGGCACCGATGGCCCGATAGCCGGTGTAGGTGGGCTGCTTAGTTTCAGGGTCAACAGTCTCCATAAAACCGCTCTCCCTTTGCATCAGGCGCTGCACCACAGGCAAGGTAGAGATATCTAGCGGGCCGGCCAAAATGTTTGCGACAGACGAATACACCAACCGCCCTCGGCTGTCGACGACGGTGATGTCCCCCTCTGGCATGACGATTACCGAAGTAGTTGGCGTGAGGTTGGATGTTTAGGACGCCGAGAGGCGTGCCCTCATAAATTAGCGGCACCGAAATGGTAAAAACGTAGCGCTGCGGCGGCGAGACGCGCATAAAGAACTCAGACACATGCGGCTCCCAAGTCTGGCTTACCTTCACAAAGTAGTCGCGGTGGGAGAAGTCCATACCAAGGGTCTCGGGTGTTAAGGGATAGTTGGCGACCTGGATGCCACGCGTGTTAACGATGGTTACGCGCTCTATTTGCGCGAGGTGCTCTACAAAAAACTCTAAGTGGCTTTGCACAGTGGTCATATTTCCTTGCTTCAACATAGACAAAAGGTGTGGTCGCGCGGCAAACATTTCGCCAATAGCTAAGTCGCGCGCTAAGGCAGACTCTACCCGCTCCTCGACGTTTATCACCGTCATCTCTACTTTGCTCCGCAACAACCCGCCAACGTTGTCGGTAAAGGTCAACACAAACAACAGCGCCAATGCGCCAACTAGGAAGCTAGGCGCAAGTATGCCAAATAGAATTGGCCTAAGTCGTGTGACATCTTGTCTTGCTGGCATGGTATTCACCACCGTTCGTTTTGTAATAGAATATTCCAAATTACTTAGTGGTGTCAATGTGGCCATTACCCCTAGATCGACCGATTGTCATCCGACATAGTGGGGGTATTGCCTGCTACTGTCGGGTCTCAGGAGGAACATAGCGATATTACTGATTTTGACGAGCGCCTATGACTCCATTGAACGAACAAGGTTACGTAAAGTCGCACCCAGATTGTAAGCCATAAAAGTGGGAGAAGCCAAATGCTTCTCCCGCACTCTTGACGATCCTGCAAAGTCGGACTACTAAGTCAACGTTCCGCACTCACCCATGTAGTTTCATCGAGGGGGATCAGTTCTCTGGCTTCTATTCGCCACCTCCTTCTGTATCCTCTGCGGAGTCCGCTTGATCCTTTGCTTTATCAGCGTCTTTATCACTAACGCCAAGGCGCTCCCCTAAGGTATCTAGCGAAGGATCCGCTTTTATAGCTGCTTGGATTTTGGCTATAGCCTCGGCTTCTGTCTGGCCTGCCTCTACCATGTCAATTGCGGCTGCAACAACGGTGGTCACTTCCAGAAGCGCGGGATCCGCCTTCATAGCCTCGGCAAGTAGGCTCTTGGCTACGTCGGGGGTCAAGCCTGCTTCGACCATGTCAATGTATGCTGCCGCTACCGTGGTCAGCTCAGCCAGCATGGTCTCCTGTGTAACGCCGTTCCTGAGCGCCTCTTCCATGAATTTTAAGAGATGCTCCGGATTGCCGCCAGCTTCGTGCACGTCTATGAGTGCGGCGGCAATTGTAGACAACTCGTCGAGTTCGCTGTCTAAAGCCAGTGCTCTACGCAAGAAGGCTAGGGCGTGCTCTTCGTTTAGACCTGCCTCGATCATATCGGTCATGGCAGCGACAACGGTGTGTAGCTCTTCCTCAAACTTGGTTTTGTCGACTAGTCCCTGCTCCGCTAGCGTGAGAATTTCGCGGATTACTGCTTCGGAGACATTCATCTCCGCCAAGTCTGCATAAGCCTCAAGCAGGTACCTGTTGCCCTTCCATAACTCAAACATCTCCTTGGAGATGACCGCAGCCTTGACTTCTGTGTTGAGATTAGCAGCTAGTAAACTTGCGCTGATCGACTCTTTAGCTCTTGTGGCCAGCTCTTTTAGCATTTGCACATCCACTCCGACAGTCGCAGGGCGCAACAAGAACACAAACTCCATATTAGGTGCAACTAACCCAAGCGCTATGGTCTTTTCTGTTACCAGTTTCAATGCCTCGGTGAGGTCACGACCTGCGAGCCTAAGGTCACTCATTACCTGTTTTGCATCCTCGCTCAATGCCACCACATTTATAACCTGGTTGTCACGATCAACGGCAAACTCAAACTGCGGATTAACCTGCAGAGTGGCGTAAGCCTTAGTCTCAGGGCGGAGAAAAGACATCGCGGCAAATACCACAACGGCAACCAGCGCCACAACAGCAACCACCAACACTAAATTTCTTTTCATAAGTTTCCATTACCTCCTTCATAATTCCTTAGTAACTATGTCTGTATGCCCTGCAACCTGACCCTGTAAGCTACGCCCATCTCTGCACAGTTACATTGTCACTACTATAATGCCTACCCGACTAAAAGGTTGCATTGATGAAGAAAGTAGCCGCAAAGTCTTCGTTCGCTCCACCACTAGAGCCAATTTTAAATCAAGTGGCATCTGTTATGGCCCTGGATACCCTGTAAGGTCTGCGTCCCGCGCTTCCCTTCGTGCGCCGCGGCTGACGCTGTAATTGCAGTAGCCAAGCATGGCCATACGAGTAGCATTGGTGGCGTTCTACAATTCGTCAACAGCAGTGCTAATCTCCTTCAAGATGCGTAAACGATTTGTGTCGTGGAGATGGTTTAGAGCAACGGCGGGGGCGAACGCAATGCGTTCATCACTTAGTAGTAGAAGCAGTACCTAATTGCCACTCTAAAACTCCTAAGGCTCACCTCTGACATTATGCAGGCAGGCAGCAATCTAAAGGGGTATATATGTTGATCCCAGTAGCAATACAGCTATCCCGCAACGGGATAGCTGTCCGTGTTATGTTGCTGTTAATGGAATCATGGAAAGATGCTCCACAAGGCGTGTGGTTTGCCAAATCTTTAAGGAGCCCTCCAAAGTCGACAAATCACATTTCCGGCATTATTCCGTAGGACTGCAAGATCCCCGCTGTTGCTCCACATATAAGATCTAGTCCAGACCAGCTGCCCTGGGCCTGCAGTAGCCCTAGATCCGCTGACGACCCTAATGCTTCCTCCCGCCGGAACAACAGTTCCGCGGGGGAAAGTATATGTTTGATCGCCGATATCACTAAACAGCACCCAGCGAGAAATATCCCTGCTCGTCGAGCCTTGGTTTGTAACGGTTACCACCTCAGCAATTAAATCCAGCGAGGCAACCACCATTCCGGTCGGTGCAACGAGTGACCAAATTCCTCTCCTTAGGGTGCGCGCCTCTCGCTCAAAGCTGTTAACAAACGGGCCGATGTACTTGATGTTAGGCTCTATGGCTAGTATCTCCGCATATCCCCGCAGCAGTATCTCCGCTTGGAACATTTTGGCCCTAATCTCTGCTTCAGTCGTGTTTAGTGGTTGTTCGACCCAAACATATGCCAGCAAACGGTCAAAAGCATCACGTGACCTGGCGCCGATTTCGAGGAAAACGGTTCTTCCACCTAGGCGCGTTTGGGCGAGCGCTGTCGCCTCTGCACTAAAGGGTTCCGCTGGATTTCCATCCCTAGCTACTTCGGGGGTATCAATACCTATCATACGTACGGTCTCTTCGACGCCGGTAGAAAGACGCACCCGGATGGTGTCACCGTCAAATACACTGATTACCTGGGCAGAGACGGTGCTTGGCGCAGTAGCAAAAGCGCGAGACATTGGCACCAGAGCAGGATACAATAGACTCAGGGACACGATAAAGGCGAGAATCGCGATGACTGGTTTCCGCACAAAACTACCTCCTTTGTCCTATGTTTTCCATGACCCAGAGGTATTATATTGGAGGCTTCACTACGATACAATTAAATCAAAGTTTTGGTGGTGTAAAACTATTGCTCGGCAAAGGGTTTGAGAGGGTTGCGAGACTATGCGTCAACCTTTGCTGAGCGCAGTAATCACCTCAAGAAACATCGCCACTCCACTTTTATGGGGCGTGGCGATGAAGGCAGGTTTACTTTCCCAGAGCGAGAATTGAAAATCGCGGGCTCCTCCAACTATTCACGGAGAGCCTGATATGTAATTTGGTCTACCGCCGACTCACATTAAACCAATACCCGCCAGACCCTGCATGCGAGTTTACTCTCAGGGTATAGGTACCGGTTACACTAGGCTGAAACCGAATGGTTTCTTGACGATTGGTACCGGTAGAGGAGGCCACCACCGTCCCGCTTGGATTGAGCAAGCGTATATCAAAGTCGACGGAGGTAGACCAATTTGAGTGGATAAACGTGATAGCAATCGGCGCAGTTGTGGCTGTCACGCTAAAGGTATGGTTTTGCGTTGCGCCAGTGCCAGAGAGTGTACCGGATCCGAAACCAATAGACAGATTATCGGAAAAGCTCCCTGAGGTAAATCCTCCCGCTTGTCGGATAGCGTTAAAGGGAAGGGTGGTACCCGAGCCAAAGTCGTTATCCATACCAGACGGTCCGAAGTCTCTCAGGTTGCCGGGTGCGTAGAGAATATTTTTTATACCGCTGTCAGTCAAAGAGTTGTTGGCGTCAAGCATGAGCCCTATGACTCCCGCGATAAAGGGAGCGGCCATGGAAGTGCCACTCTGGCTAACATACCCTGTCGAGCTTGTGTGAGAGGGAGCATTGATGTTAGCGCCAGGTGCGGTGATGTTTGGCTTAATACGATTGTCTGCTGTGGGTCCTCTGCTAGAGAAGGCTGCCAGTGCCCACCCTCTGTCGCCCGGGGCATGGAGAGCACCCACTGTAATCGCATTAGCGGCTGCAGCCGGGGAACCTATTGTGCGAACTGCAGGACCTGAATTGCCTGCCGCGACAACCATGGTAATGCCGTTGTTGACCGCATTGTTTACGGCTTGAGATAAGCTGTCGGTTCCGTCTGACGAACCAGAAGAACCTAGGCTCATGTTGCCGATACGAATATTAAAAGTGGTTCTGTTGTTAATCATCCAATTGACGCCGTTAATAATCTGCGTTGTGGTACCAGACCCATGCTGATTAAGCACCTTAATTCCGACCAGCGCGGCACCAGGCGCGACACCTATGTCAACGTTGTTGCCCTCTCCCGTGCCGGCGGCAATTCCGGCCACATGCGTTCCATGGCCTTGATCATCGTAAGCCGTTGTCCGGCCATTGATGGCATCGAACCAGCCGATGACCTTGCCACCGTCTAGGTCAACATGACCCGCATGGATACCGGTATCAAGAATGGCAATCACGACATCATTTCTGGAATAGGTAAGCCGATTGCCATCGCGATCGCCGCACACAGCATATGTACTACGTGCAGCTTGAACACCGGTCCACGTTGTGGCAGATCCCAAGCCGAGAGCATGGTATGTGCGCTCCAAGTCAATTCTTTGAATAAAAGGATGTCTGGCCATGGCTCTAATGCGCCCCGGTGTCATTTCCACCGCAAAGCCTTGAATGGCATGTTCCCAGCGACCCTTCAGTTCAGCAGCACCGAGCGAGAGGTCGTGCAATACTTCGTCCTGAGGGGCTCTGTCGAGAACAACAATAACGGATATTTTTTCCCCAGGCTTTGTCTTAGCAAGTGCGTCATCAAGATCGTCTGAAAGTTTGTTGCCATCGAGATCGCCGTAGAAGGGGACATCCTCTTCAACGATGTGAACTTTGGCGCCTGATGTGACTACCAACGAAAAAATGCAAACTACGGTTAATAAGATAGCCAATAATTTACGTGACATGATCACAACTCCTTCTGCTTACTTTCAATTGCCTAGCATTTGTCGACAGTTTATTAGACAGACGAGTTAGCCAGATTTTGTACAGAAGATGCTCACCCCCTTTAGGCGGACCAACTAGGTTGCTCAGTGTCGCCCGTAGCCCTGCCCACTATGCCTAGGCTCATGGATTACCATCTTTGAGTCCGACACAAACTAGGCTTTGCTTCCCATCTGTCCGATACTCGTACGTATCCTTTCCGTGGACCAAAATTACCACGTAGCCTGCTGTGAGCACTTGGGCGTATAGGCAGCCGGGCTCTGGACAACCGAGACTGGTATCGGGCCACGTGCCTGGGATCACCCTCTGCAGGGTGATTTCACTTGGATTAACTTTTAGGCGGTTTGCCAGATGCGCCCCTGCCCGACGGGCCGCTTGGACAGCTACAGTACGCTCGCGCGGCTTGAGATCGCCGAGCGCGCCGTCCACTACGCTACCAGAGTCGTTAGACACGCTACCTTGCTCCCACCGCACGAGCTGCATTGATACGACCGCCAATAGGCTGGTCGGTAACAATCGGATCAACCGTCGCTTGGATTCGGTCGCGCACCGCAGTGTTACTCGTGCCCCATCCGGTAGTCCAAACCAGTCCTGCTAATCCAGCGACAAAAGGTGCAGCCATTGAAGTACCGCTTTTTGTGGCATACTGGTCAGTTCTTCCGACGCGAGGAGTTGTGGACAGGATATCTACGCCGGGGGCTGCTACATCGACCCAAGTGCCAAAGTTAGAGAAGGATGCACGGGCATCATTCTGGTCTGTAGCGCCTACGGCAATAACGTTGGCATAGGCAGCCGGATATGTAAGGGTGCTGGTATTGCTATTGCCTGCGGCAGCCACTATGACTGCTCCCCGCCCCCACGCATGATTTACTGCATTTTCGAGCGTAGTAGAGTGACTTGTGCCGCCAAGACTCAGATTGATGACGCGCGCGCCGTTATCTGCTGCCCAGATGATGCCATTGGCGACAGATGACCACGTTCCGCTGCCGTTATCCCCAAGCACTTTGCCGTTCATCAGCACCGAGTCGAATCCTAGCCCTGCGATGCCCCTGAGGTTGTTCGTGACAGCAGCAGCAATGCCAGCTACGTGGGTGCCGTGACCATTCCGGTCGTTTACCGTGTTACTGGTGGAGAAATTCCGCGCGGCAACCACCTTAGGGCTGATATCGCCGTGATTTGCGTCAATCCCCGTGTCGAGAATAGCTATCCGTATCGTGGAATTACTGCGGGTTACACCCCAGGCCAATGTAGCTTCCACCCTAGAAAGACCCCATTGATTAGGCAACATCGGATCGTTAGGCGTAAAACCTAGAGCATGTACAATGCCGTCCACTTCCGCGAAAAGCACATTGGGGTTAGACCTATATCTGGCCACCGCGCGGAGTTCGTCTCCTGCGGGCACACGCACCACTTGGACACCGATCCTGTCAATAACCTCGCGCACTTGTCCGTTGTTGGACGCATGTACCGAGGCAACATCAAGTGCGGGAGTCCCTGGACGGAACCCGACGAGAATTTGGCCTAGGGCAAAGTCCGTCGTCGATAATGCTTCCACTTGTGGCGAGACCCCTGCGGATCCAATGAGACCTAGAACTAACACTAGCACCATAGACACCGCGATAGCCTTGACCTGCAATTTCGTAATCATTAGCTTGTTCCTCCTTGTAATCACGTATTACGTCTTTGTGATCTTCCTGAGCACTAGGAAAACAATCACCACCTTTCCGTTAGATGATTTTCAGAAGGCTACTCTGTAGCAACTACCAGTTACTTAGGCGCTACCAAGCACCGTTACTTCCTCAAAGACTTTCAGTAAAGGGTGACCCCGCAAAAATGTTTGGGTCAAGATTCAGCTAATTCATTCTAGACAGATTATAAGGTTGTGTTAACCGAAAAGCAAGCTTGGCCAAGTTGCAGCGCAGAACATTTCTCCTTACCCCCATTGACCGCGAATGGCGCCGTCGGTTTGGGACAGGCTAATCGCACGGCCCCATAAATGGAATACCCCATCTTAAGAGATGGGGTATTTCTTGTGTTCTTCGTATAGGCTTGCCCCCCTACCGTCAGCCCGTCTTCAAGCAGCACCTTAGTTTCGGTGATGGTCAGCGTGTTGCCCTCCAGAGCATTGCTAGAGAAGGTAAGCCCTATCTTGAAATACTCGTCAAGGTTCTTGGCCTCGCGTGCGCTTAACGGACATGCTGCTGCAATCTTGTCTTTGTAGCGGTCGGCCTTCACATAGAGCAACTTAAGGCCTCGGTGCTCTATCGCCGCATCTCACACCCTTCCAAAAGTTGCCCAGGGCAACAGCTGCCTCGTTGCCCGCACCAGTCCGCTCTTCGCCGGGAGAGCGCCAGGAGGCCGCCCCCGTTTGTTCTCGCCGCTAGCGATCTGCCGCTCGCTTCTTTGGATGTCTATCGCCTTTGGCCCAAGCATGATCCCGGCTATTCCACACTAAGTCCTCTGAGGATCGTTCTATAAATGCCCGCAGAAAACTTGCCATGTATGAGTAGATTTCCTCAAAAGTGGGCTTACCCCTTATGCGCTGCAACCTGTTATAGGCATGTTCAAGCTCTGTCTTGCGGTTTAAAAACTCGCTAAAGGGCGATAAAGTGCGTCCTTCCTTTCCACAAGTATCGATAATGTCTGACACCTTTATTTCAACACAATGAGACAAGGCATAGACGTCTATAAAATCCTTTGCACGCCTAAAGATCTTGTTGCCTGAAAGCACCGAAATTTTGTCAGCTAAGATTTCGTTAACCATGACTCCCTCAAACTTAACGTCATTAACACAGTAAACAGCGTGCTTGGTGCCGGGTTTGACCTTAATGTCTATGGTGGCATAACGGACGTTGGTCTCTGTATCAGTCACCCCTAAGCACGCGGATTGCATTTCTGTATAGTCCTGGATGGAAGCGACCTTAAAACTACTCATCTCGTCATGCAGCACTTGATTGATCGCTGAAACCAACGTATCCATTGCAGGCGGGTTGCTGACCCAGTTAGCATCAATGTCATGCGTTTCTCTCTCAAGTAAATTAAAGCCGCGTTCACTCATAATTGCCTTAACAACCAAAGCGCCCTTAAACACTAACGGAAGACCCGCCTTATAGAATGCCCCCATCATCTGGTACAGCACTGCTTCGCGCTCCGTCATCATCACTCCTCCTTGTACCCAACAGCCCAGTCCTTTATAGAGCCGAAGCGCGCCATATTCTGTGGGGAAATATCTAGCCCGTCGAAGCTCTTGTTATGCGTTACATAGTAGTACCACAACGCCTCTATAAGCGATTGTTCATCAATGTTATCGAAGTCGGCAAGCATGTCATTGACCGTCTGGTTTACTGAGGTGCAAACCAAGTCGTCAAAGCGAACGGTCTCTATCCCCTCAAAACTCTCAACAACATGGTAATTGATGTTTGAGTACTCTCCCTTGTCCAAGGCATAAACATCAATCTGACTTTCGTTTAGGTAGCCAAGAAAGAGCTGGTGGCACTCTAGGGCAGATGTGTAACATAGGATAACGTTTTGTCCCCTTAACGCATCTCTAAACCACTCTCTGTTTGACAGGTAATTTCCACTGCCGACGGTTTCCACAGAACCCCGCCCCCTCGTCCTTCATTTTATGGCAACTCACCAACCGCCGCACTCATCTCCTTCAAGGTGCGCAGAGAGTTAGTACCGTGAAGATAGTGCAAAGCAACATCGGGGAAAGAACGCAACGCACTCATCACTTTATAGTAGAACCCGTGCGAGACATAGCCGGAGTGGACAAACACAACGTCTGCCCCCGCGAAGAGCTGCGGGTCGAAGTTCAGGACATCAGTATGTATGAACGTGAAGTGCGGCAGAAGCGTCTTAATCCGCTGTTGCCACCGTTCGTGGCCGCCGGCAATAAGGCCCCTCACCCCTCGCAACTTAGCCAGATAGGGCGCCGGGTCTGTTTCGGGAGACATGGCTACGACATTGGTCTCTGTGGAGAGATCAAAGAACAGCTCGCGCAAGGCAGCCATTTCCCGCCGATCGGCCTCAACCTGCGCCTTTAACTGGCCCATTTCCGCACCCAGTTGATAAATAGCGTCTCTGCTCTCAGCCCGAGCACGGTCATACTCAGAGTACGCGAGTTTCTGCAGATGCACGTTTTGCTCCCGTAGGGCGACGTTTTCCTGTACCAATCGCGCATGTTCTTCCCTCAGCATTGAGACATCTTGAGTGAGGCTGTTCAGTTCAGGGTAGAGCACTTCTGCGGTATTAGCCCAAAACGTCTGCTTCACTTGCTTATAGGCCATCACCAACCGCTTTATGTAGATCGCGGCCACCGTAAACTCCACAAGACGAGCATTCTCACCCGAAGCCGCCAACCCTAAAGAATCCGCGGTGAAACACATGTTATAGATGGCCGCTATTTCGTCTAGGCCGTCCTCGTCTAATAAAGCATCATCCAGAATAGCCTCCGCCACGCCCTCGCCATCGAAAAGGAACTCGAAGGCGTCTCTCCATGTCACGGCTAGACGATCATCCATCTCGTATAGAATGCGGGCCCCCAGCCGAGGCGAGATCCCCGCTTTTCGCCGCACGTCTTTAGCAACGCGCTTCGCCGCCTGTCGCTCTTTACCGCTAAGCTGACCGTAGTCAAAACGTCGTTCGCCCGCCGCATGCTTAAGGCGCCCGTGTAGTATTTGAATGAGACCTGAGGTTATGGAGTCGGTGGCCATAGGCTTGCCCAGCAGCTGACCGAGCGCCAACACAACGACAGCACAGCCGTTAAATTCATCGTCATTCAACAGTTCTCGCTCCGCAGCAGGAATCGCATCTGAGACGATCGTAGCACTAACGACTGGCGCACGAAATACAGCCTTAGCGACCCGCGGCCACCCCTTGCGAAATAACGCGGTTAACTGCGGAGCATCCATCCCCGCGAGAAGTCCTAATGCCCGCCTAGCGTACATTTCGGTCGTTAGGCTGGCCGATGTTACTATCACGTGAGTGTACCATGGGCTATTCTTTGCGAGTTCAAAGTAACGCAACCTATCCTGCTGGTAAAGAGCATCTATCTCTTTACGAACCCTCTTGTTGGTTGCTAGGGCCTCCGCCAAGAACGGTGTGAGGTCGACATCCACCCGAACTAGCTCTCTCCGTGAATCTGCTGTTCCGTTTTCTATCACACACCCACCCCTTTTAATAGCACCGTTGCATTAATCCCGCTGAACCTTATGGATAACCACCGGGCCGTCGACCTCATTATATTTAACGGGGATCGGCGGCAGCCAACGTAGCACTAGCTTACGCTCGCCTGTTTTTGGCCCCGTCCAGAAATGGTGCCAGTGCGCCCGCCTGACATGAGGCCGCGGCCCGTGGCGGAAGCCGTCCTTTCGCATAGCAGACTCAGCGCCGTCATCCTGCTGTTGTGCATGCTCGTTGCGGTACCTGCGGATGCCAGCTCCGATACGCTCGCCAACCGTCCAGAGACGCACATCCCTCGGCACATCAACCTGACCGCTCATCCGGGTACGGGTGGATGGGTGCTCGGGTCTGACTGGCATATCGGCGTTGTCGGCGCAGAGGTACAGTAGCAGCTGCAACAATGGGACTATCGCATCTGCATGCGTCTTCTCGAACTGCGGGAAGGCGCCAGCATGTTTCTCTGCCTCAACCCGCATCCTCCGCATGCCCTCTTCGAGCGTCCAGTCGCCTAGATGCAGCGCGAGAGCGATATTTGGTCGCTCCTCAGGCACTATAAGCAGGCGGAGCTCAATCCTGCCGTCGTTAGCATCCCATTCAAGGTGAGCGAAAAAGCCCTCTGTGCGCACATCCAAGAAAGGCAGGCCATATGTTTCGATGTACACACACCACTCCGGTAATCGCTTAAACGCCTCACAGGGCAGTCGGCTTTCAAGGGGCTGAGCAACCAATGAGTTGAACAAGTCAGCATCGAAGCGGTATACGCCCTGCGAAACACGCCATGCGGCAAGCGCCGTGATAGATGCGGGGCTTAACAGTGGGTCGAATAGATTGGCATTAGGCGGCCCCCCGGCAGTGGCAATAGCATACCCGCCAGCGACGGGCAAGTAGCACCACTCTGGCCAGTCGGGAAGTTCTTTCCCTTTTCCTTTGCGGAAGTACTTGATCTGCTCCCAGACAGTAGGCATCCTGCGAGACATCTCAGCGAGGAGCAGTTTCGGTTTAAGGGCTGACGTTCTTTCGGCCACCAAGCGACCCCTCCATTAACGAATCTCCATAGCTCCCAAATTTCTATGATCTGAACTGCGCTCGCTGCACCAAGGCATCTGTGCTATACATACGATAGGTCTGATCAATATGCCTGTAGTAAGCCTCCGCCGAAAACGGTCGCTCCAGTTGACGAAGAATCGCGGCCCTGAACTCGCGAGAAAAGACCGTGGGCAGAGCGACTAGGCGCAGTGCCCTGACAATCCCAGTCTGAGCGTCCACCAATACTATGCTAAGCGCAAGGCCTGTCCCCTCGACTACTTCCTCCGACCAGTCAAAGCGCTTACCCTGACCGTCATACAAGCGAATCGAGAAGGGGCAGTCCGACCACGAACCAAAACCTTCAATGTGATACAAGAACCACAGCAGCACATCCGTCTCATAAAGCGCAAAGCGAAGAGGGCCCTGTCTTGCGGCTTCAACTTCCTTAGCAGACGGGTTGCCAACCGCCAACAACAGCATCGGCCCCGATTCGGTGTATTCGAGGTATGCCCCCTCCTGCATTTTGGTTTGAGTAGGGAAGAATAAGCCACCAACTTCTAACCTGTGCACACGATCACCCTTTACTCTGAGGCTCTTCCTAAAGTATACCGCCCTCTTCCCGCCATTTCAATTTAAGCCCTAGGTTGCCCCCCTTGACAGGGGCCAGAACATAGCCGAGAATTAGGACATCACAGTAAATATCGTCGCTTGTCGGTACGCGACTAACAAATGTCCGGCAGGTAAATAGGAGGCCCCATCCGATGCGATAGGGCCTTTTTTGTTTGCCATCACCCTGCCCGCGGCAC
Organism: Selenomonadales bacterium; assembly: GCA_018335585.1. Classification (NCBI taxonomy): domain Bacteria; kingdom Bacillati; phylum Bacillota; class Negativicutes; order Selenomonadales; species Selenomonadales bacterium. The sequence goes on along the minus strand of JAGXRZ010000063.1, from coordinate 2,122 downwards.
CCAGCGACACCCGCGCCGCCAGCTCCCACCGGCCGTCAGCCCCCCTCCTCCCGCCTGTCAATGGACTAGGGAGGGATACCGCAGCCGGCACTTGGCAACCGGCGAGGATATGCTCACCCATTGACAGGCAAACGGCGCTATAATACCCGCAACCCTGCGGCTGAGACCCGCGAAACAGACACCCTGAACAATACAGCCGCAGGGTTCGAGTGAGCGCGGAGCGACCGTTCTCTCGTTCCCCGCAGCCGCAGGCGAGGACTATAAACCACCTTTGCCGTTCCCCCGGACACGATGCCCGAGCCGACGCAGGCCAGAGGCCGTAGCGGACGAAGGGAGCAGGCCAGAGGGTCCGAGCAGAGAGGGCATGGTGTCTCCCCTAGGCACACCGTATCCGTAGCCTGCGGAGGATTGGGTGTGCCAATTGTCTCTCCCAATCCAACCCAAAAAATCGACGCGATATACGCCCATTACAGCCCTCGAAAAACGCTCCGAGGGGTAATCCTACCCCTCTTTTTAGACTATCGATCAACAGCGCCCAAATCCCTCTTCCTTTGCGGCTGCCAGTCTGCATTGTCCTCTTTCGTGTGCCGCTCCCCGCCCTCTAAAGGTGCGTGCTCTTTCTCCAACCTGCCCGTGGCTCTCGCGATCTCAGCTTCGATAGACTCCAGTTCCTTAAGCAGTTCTTCGCGTCTCCGCAGTAGCGCTTCAGTTCCGATACCCTGCTGCACTTCTTTGGGTCTGTTTTCTTCCAGAGCCGCAGCGACGATCTGAATTAAAGACGACATAGACCGTGTGCTCCTGCTGGCGAGGCGTTCTTTGCCGTCGGCGTCCAGCCTGTAGGCCGTGATAGTCGCGTCGCAGACTTCAACCACAAAGCTGCCCACAGGAAGCTTGTGCTCTCGGGCAACACTTAAGAATTCGCCTTGAAAGGCATATCCATCGGTCTTTGTGATGTCGACTGCGTGCACCTGCTTGGCCCAATGCTTGTATTTATTGAGGTGGTATTTTGCTGAAGTCTTGCAGTCGTGGGTATACAGCACGAGTCCATTGCCATAGCGTTCCATTTCGTTTGCCCCCCGTTCTAAAGTTTATATAGGGCACAATTATCGGTCTACCGAGCTCCGGCCCCTCTTCTTTGCCGGCAGAGCTACCGTAGAAGTCTGCGTCCCGCACTCCTCAGCCACATGTACGACTGCCTCCGGCGGCTCAAACCCTTCCCCGTCCCTGTCCGCATCTCGTTCAGGATTCCGTTGCCCTTGAATATACTCTGTGGCTTTCGTCGCCAGAGCTGCTGCAGACACTATCAGGCGAACGTCCTGCTTTATTGCGCCAAGCCAGCCGCCAATATACGAAGCCCTATTTTTTATCTCCCGATCCATCCCCGCATCCGCCATTAGGAAGGCCGCCGCCAGCTCCGCCACCAACTCCTCCTTGCCATAGAGCTCCGACCCGAAAGCCGCCTTCCCCGGCTCGGCAACACTCGGACGATTCAGCCGCGAACCATGACCCGTGCTGTGCGCTAGCTCGTGGAAGAGAGTGGCGTAGTATTCGGCCACCACCGGGAAGTCGCCTATAGGCGGCAAGCTGATATAGTCTTCGCTCGGCGAATAGAAAGCTCGACCTCTCCCGAATCGGACCGGCGGCTTGTCAACGTACCTAGCCAAGATAGCCTCAGCCTCGACCACCGGGTCGTGATCAAACCGGGCACGCGTGCGTGAGTATTACGCCCCAAATTGGGCTAGCGATACGGTCAGTTTGAGCCACCTCCACGGAAGTTTTGAGCCACCGTCTCGGTAGTTGAGAGCCACAGGGCAGCCTTCCCGTTAGAATGGACTTGTTCACTGTGCAGCAGTGAAACGAATTCTAAGGGGGAAGGGATATGACAGACTACCGGGAAATCTTGCGACTGAGCATGCAGGGACTGAGTCGGCGAGGAATCGCTGCGTCCTGCAACTGCTCACGCAACACAGTAGCTAAGGTCCTCAGCCGGGCCAAGGAGGTCGGCGTAAGTTGGCCTCTCAAAGGGGACTTCGCCAATGGGGAACTTCATGAGCTCCTTTTTGGTTCTTCTGTGGGGCCACCGTTACGCAGACGCCCAGACTATGAGCATGTACATCGTGAA
>JAGXRZ010000062.1 GCA_018335585.1 Selenomonadales bacterium | reverse complement strand
TGAATGTGAACTTCCCACTGTTCAGTTTTGAAGGTGCACGATGCGCCTGAGAAATCATGAAACATGAATCATGAAACATGACCTTCGGGTTGCGGCTCACAGTTCATGATTCGCGATTCAAGATTCAAGATTCAAGATTAACACATTTCCGGTGGCAATGGCGGAGGGGACCCACCCGTTCCCATCCCGAACACGGCAGTTAAGCCCTCCAGCGCCGATGGTACTTGGGACGCAAGTCCCCGGGAGAGTAGGACGCTGCCGGAAGAAAATTAGAAAACCCCGAGCATACGCTCGGGGTTTTCGCCTATCCGCCCAACGTGATATCCTGTTTCTGATACCATTCCAAGGCCCTCTGCAAATGCTCTGGTCTAAAGTCCGGCCAATAATCATCTACCACGTAGATGTCTGAGTAGACGGACTGCAAAGGTAGAAAGCCACTAAGCCGATTCCGGCCACCCCACCGTATGATCAGGTCAATGCGCGATATGTCGTGGGAAGCAATGCGACCACCGCTTGCTTTCGTCAGATGCGACAAATCCCATTTCCAGCCATAGTTAACGAGGAAGTTAATGTGCATAAGACCCTTGCCGAAGACTTTCCTGTGGACATACTCCGAAAGTTCGGGTGGGAAGAAGTGCGACGTATGGTCCCCCATCACGAGCAAGGAGGCATCGCGGTTAGAGAGCAGCCTAACAGCATCCACGCAGGCCTGCTGAAAAGCCAATCTCTCGGCAGCGGGGCGCTTGGTGTTGTCCTGGGTAAAGCCATAAAAGGTAAGCTCCGGTACCCCTAGCTCTAGGCACATCTCATACACTAGGAGCCCCGGCTCTAAGCCCCGCTGGTATCCGTCCTGCTTCTGCCTGCCGTTCTTGACAGCCCATCTTCTGTTCCCATCGGGAATAATGCCGATATGCTTTGGCAGTCGGGTGAACCTCTTGTTTCTCTGCATAGCCTTGGTGTGCCCCGCGCTTAAGGAACTTATACGGAGAGAGACGGAGGATGAGGACGGAGGAGCGCGACATCCAGAAACTCGAAAGTCAGGTGATGCCGCCATGACAGTAATCGACACCTTTGACGCTGCTCAGCTTTACCTTAAGACTTGCTGTAGCGGCTCTGCCGAAGAGGCGCTAGCGGAGTGGGAGCGCTATATCTCTGCGTGGCCAGCTCTTCGCGAGCTGTGCCAAGGCGAGTACGGCGACAACTGGCGGGAAGTCTTCTTTTCGCACGTCTTCCCAAGGCTCTGTCGGAGCATAGAGAAGATGCAAATGGCGCACGACAACTTGCTTGCAGTTCTTCCGTCGGTCACGGAGAGGGGTGCCAACTTCTTCGGACGCGTAGGAGAGGTGAACATAGTCGTCTATATCGGGCTGGGTAACGGTGCAGGCTGGGTGACCGAATACGAAGGGGAGTCAGCTATTTTGTTTGGCCTTGAGAACATCGCGGATCTCGGCTGGACGGACGTCGCCTCGCTGCAATATCTAGTGGCCCACGAAATCTGCCACGTTGCGCACCAAGCATTACGCGGTAAGCGGGAATGGTTAGACTTGCTGCAGGGAACAGCTGAGGACGGCTCCCTCAGGCTGTACCTCGAAGGGTTCGCAGAGCGCTACCAAGAACTAGTCCTCGGCTATCCGGCATTTCAGCGCTACGGAGCAAGCTGGCTAGCCTGGTGCAAAGAAAATCACATTAGGCTCTGCGGGGTGTACCGCGAACGAGTTGATGCTGGCGAAGCCGTCTCTGAATTCTACGGGAACTGGAATCATATCGGGGGGAAAAGTGACGCAGGCTATTACCTAGGCCGGGAGTTCGTGCTGTACCTTGAGGAGATCGAGTTGGATATCCAACAAATCGCTTCACTGCCTCGCGAGAAGGTCAGACAGCACGTCAAGGATTACCTGCGTATGTATGAGTAGCTGCGAGCGAGCGGGAGCTGCAGATGTCGCTCTCCTCCGTCCATCACAAGACACTCTCCGCTCCGTCCCCAAATAGACACTTTATGCTCTCGATATCGTCAATAATATAAGCGTGTCAGCCTCGAACATCGCATTGGAGGTGCGCCAGTGATCAGCAGGCCCGATTGGGCGAGTGGCATTTCGCATGCGGCAGGAGCGGTCTTGGCTGTAGTCGCCTTAATTCCCCTGATTAGTGTCGCCTTAGCGCATGGCACCGCGCGGCACTTAGCCTCGTTCCTTGTTTTTGGCATCAGCCTGGTGTTGCTCTACTCCGCTTCGGCCGTGTATCACTTAGCCGCCGTCCGCACAAAGGTCAAGCAGTGGTTGCGCCGCATCGACCACATGATGGTCTTTGTGCTGATTGCCGGCACGTATACACCTTTCTGCCTTGTAGCTCTACAAAGGCGGGGCGGTGAGTGGCTGCTTGGTGCCGTTTGGACACTGGCCATTTTAGGCATGGTCTTTCGCGTCGTATGGCTTAGCGCACCGCGGTGGCTCTATCTCGGGTTCTATCTGCTTTTGGGGTGGATGGTGGTTATAGTAGCTGTGCCGCTGGTACAAGCTCTCCCCGCTGGGGCACTAATCTTTCTGGCCTTAGGAGGCCTAGCTTATACCGTGGGGGCAGTATTCTATGGCTTGCGCTGGCCCAGGCTTCTCCCAGGCGTATTTGGCTTTCACGAGCTTTGGCATTTCTTTGTCCTGGCTGGCAGTGCGCTGCACTACTGGGCGGTGTTTCGCTTTCTGGCCTTTGTAGGATAGAGCTTTTCGTATGCCAATACGACCGCAGGAATGGCCACAAATTGTAGCAGCAAGCCAGGCACAGCCATGGTCAGCGCGGCACCAAAGACGACGCCGAGCGGGGCCGGACGCAGGCCAACCAGTGGGAAAAACGCCAGCGTGATGACGCTATAGGCGAATCTGCCCCCAAACACCGCGACAATTAAGCTAAGCACGAGGTTTTGGCGCAAAACGCGATACAAGACCCCTGCCAATAAGCCAAAGATCGCTAGCTCTACGCTCATTTGCACAGCAATGGGGACAGGGGCTAGCGGTGGCATGCCCGTAAGGAGCGAGCTAAGCAGCGGCGTTATCGCGCCGGTCAGAAGACCCGAAAGTGGCCCAAACAGCAACCCGGCCAAAATGGCAGGGATGTGCATCGGCAAGAATATGCGTCCGGCATTAGGGATGCCGTGAAACGCAAACGGGAGAGCGATTCCTAGTGCAATCATTAGGGCTGTTCTAACAAATAGAGGCAAACTTGGCTTCATATTGAGTTTTGCTCCTCTCATCTTTACGTTAACGTGTTCCGCTGGGCTTCTGGGTGACGGCCACCATGCGCTCAATCCAGGAGTTAAAGTGCAGACACTCCTTTCGGATTACAGCGAGACCGATTTTCTCCGCAATCACGGGCCCAGCTATTCTCTTTAACGCGTCATATGCAGGTACGTGCTGCATGAGTCGCTTGGAGGGTGCCTGCCCAGGTCTGGAGTTAATGTGTTCTGGGCTATGGTATCCATCTCTGATCGCACTAAGGTTGTCTCTGAGACCTTCACATTCGAAGAAATAACTGGCTATAGCAGAAACGTCTGAGAACAGATAAGCCTCAAATTCGTGTAGCTGGATGTAGGGGATGAACCGAAGGCTGCTTATGTCTTGAGCCAATGCCGCTTCTAGCGCACTCGCAATCACATAGGGGTCTTGGCTAGATGATGTAGTTAGGTGCCCGGGAAAGTCGTCAGGAAGCCGGTACAAGTCCAGCATAGTTGTTACCCACGCGCCTTGGTCTTGCCGAAGCCAAGTGACTATATCGCGTTTGACTAGAGAGTAGGTGGTCACACCTCCTCTATGATACTTAGTTCCGCGCTTGCTGGTATAGGCTCGCCTAGGTGTGAGGAAGACGCCTTGTGCGCCAAGATAGGGAGCGAGCACCTGCGTGACAAAAGCCTCCTCGGTCTGCCCCTCCACAACAACATTAATGCGACTCATAGGGCGGGCCTGCCCCCGAAGACATTCTTATCCCACAGCTCGCCTAGGGAGTATTCTTGTAGCCAAGCTGCAAGGTGTTCCTCATTTAGTCTTTCAAAGACTGTTTGACTGTTCCTTCGCTCCGCGACAATGATGTCTTTGGCAGCGAATTGATCAACGAGGTGGGCAGATTGAGTTGCCAGTATTACCTGTGACTTCATGGAGGCTGCCTTGATGAGATCTGAGAGAATGTTAAGCGCATAGGGGTGAAGGCCCAGTTCCGGCTCATCCAGAATAATGCATGAGGGTAGCTGGGGTTGTAAGAGGAGTGTAGCCAAGGCCATCATTCTTACCGTGCCATCAGACAGCTGGTCGACGCTGAACAAGTGGTCCGAGTCTCTTTCACGCCACGCCAAGGAGATCGACCCCGAATTCACCACGTCTGGTCTGAGAACAAAGTCACCGAACCAAGGCGCAAACTGACGAACAGCTTCAACAATTCGATTGTAGTACGGTGATGATTCAGAACGCAAACGAAACAAGAAGGCAGCGAGGTTCCCGGCATCATCTCGCAAGTACTCGTTATCGTAGATGCTACACTTTTTCTTTAGTCTGGCCTCAGGAGAAGTATCATGAAAATGATAGACTCGCCACATGCTCATAGCAGATCTAATGAAGCGTCCGACTCTACTAATACCCTCCACTGTGCTCTCGTCAAGAGCCGTCTCTTTATGGCCCGCCTGACCTAATGATATCGGAAGCCTCTGCGTGCCATCCCTCCTGTTAAAGCATGCTTTCTCATCAGTGAAGATTAGGGTATCACCTGCAGCACTTGTTAATGACATCTCGTAAATATTCGTTCCCTGCTCTGTATCAAATGCGAGGGAGCATTCTAAGCGTGGAGTATTCTTCGACCCGTAGTGCAAAAGCATGTCGGCTCCGCCAGCCTTAGCAATATACACCTGCAGGCCCTTACTAGTTAGGTAATTGAGCATGCGAAAGAACGCAAGGAAATTAGATTTCCCGACTCCGTTAGCACCGATCAGCACGTTGATTTGCTGAAGTTCAATGTCCGCATCGCGTAAGCTTTTAAAGCCTCTAATGCTGATTCGTCGAAGCACCTAATCAGCTCCCATCGATTACGTTTCACTCCTTATTCTGCCGAGATCGAGCAAAATCCTGCTGCGAAGTGAACCTCTCACCCCTAAACCGACACTAATATACGAGAGGCGGTGAGCGCGGTGTACAGTGACCAAGAACTGCTGGCAGCTATCAGTAAAGGCTGCACGAGTAGCTTTGCGGCGCTGTACGAAAAGTATAAGGAACGCATCTACCGCTTTGCCCTAAGTCGGCTGCAGGATAGCGAACTGGCCAGCGACTGTCTGCAGGAGACATTCCTAACCGTGTGGAAATCAGCCGCTTCATTCACAGGGAAGTCCACCGTCTCTACTTGGGTCTTTGGAGTCGCACACAACAAAATCCGCGAGACAAGGCGTAAACACCGACCGACGGAGGAGCTAACTAGCGAAGTCCAGCATCTAGGCGTGGGCAATGCCAGCGAGTCGAGCGAAAATCGGCTGGTGGTACTTAGTGCGGTACGCGCTCTGCCGGAGGAGCAGCAAGAAGTTGTGCTACTAGCCTATTATGCCGGATTAACCTACCGCGAAATAGCAGAGCTGCAGCGCGTTGCGGTCGGTACAGTCAAAAGCCGAATGTTTCTAGCCAGACGTGCGCTACTGGCAAGCCTAGGGGAGGTGAGGACATGAGCATCTGCGAGCTATTGCCTTGGTTTGCTGCCGACGGCCTCGATGAAAGCGATAGAATGTTGGTAGTGCATCACCTCGGCACGTGTGGTACATGCCGGCAGGAGCTTGCGTTTTGGCATAGCATTGGGCCTAAGCTGCACGCAGAAATTGACTCCCTGCCCATCGCGAGGCTGTGCACACGACCGCTGCCGGACCATACCGACGATGCCTTGACGCACAGGGTGCTGCGAGAGATACTCCAGCTCGTGCCAATCTCTGTTCCTAGGGTGACAGTCTGCATGGCCGAATTTGCGTTGCCACCGCTCTTCGACGGGTTCCTTGTAGTCAAAATGCCCGTCCCGACACTAAGAAACCAATCACTTGCCGACTGGCTGCTCGCCGCAGTAGGGAATTAACAGGGAGGTCTGAGAAATGTCAAAAGAACACGATGAAAACAAAGGGAGAAGAGAGATTCCGGTTGAAGAGATCAGCAAGCTGCTTGGCGTAGTAAGCGACAAAGTGCCGCATCTCATTAGGTCCATAAAGGAAGTAGTCTATTCCCCCGAAGCCGGGAAGGGCATGGGGCAAGCAGTAGGCAACTTCTACAAAGAGCTTATTGCCAGCGGTATTGACACTGAGCTTGCCTCCAGTCTCACGCGCGACTACCTTAGCACAATCAAAAGCTTTAGTGACAAAATCGACAAGCCCGGCGTGGTATCGATACACCCACATAAGATGAGCCACAAAATACGGATGCACCGAAGCCATGGCGAGGAGATTGTCTGCTGCCCTGAGGACGAAGAATAGCCTTGGGTGCACTACGGTTAATGCGCCTTGCCGGCAAGGGCCTAGGCTTAGCAGTCAAAGCAGGTGTTATGGGTCTAAGCCTTAAAGCATCGCGTCAAGCGGCCGTAGGCGCCTTTGCCGCAGAGCTAAGAAAAGCCAATCTCCCGCCCGAGACAATTGCCCAGTTGTGTGACAGCCAAGGTTACCAGGAGACCCAGAGGAGAATTAATCACTGGCTAGAGAGACTCCCCCATTCCAGGCGTTTCGTGCGCCTTGCGAGTGGGGGAGCCTGCAGTTTCGCATATCTAAAGGATTTGCCGCCTCGCCGCAGAATTACCACTTACAGCACCTATGTGTGCCAAATACGAGGAGGTGGCGTTGTGTTTGCTAGGTTAGAGGAGTTTATTCTGGAGAAGCTGTCCGAAACTAAGCTGCCGTCGCTGACAGCTGCCGTCGTCAAGGGAGAGGAAGTGGTGTGGGCGAGGGCGTTTGGCTTTAAAGACGTGGCGCGCGGGCTCCCGGCCACGACGAAGACGCTGTATGGCATCGGCTCGGTGACCAAGTCCTTTACTGCGCTAGCCATTATGCAGCTAGCCGAGCAGGGGAAGCTCCGCCTCGACGACCCGGTCGACCTGCACGTGCCGTTTCCGGTGAGGCCGCAGGGCGAGCGCGTGACCATTCTGCACCTGCTCACCCATTCGTCCGGCATACCGGCGTTAGCTTATGCCGAGGCGGTAATCCGAGGACGCACGGGCGCGCAGGATAATTGGCTGCCGATTGCGAGCTACAGCGACCTCGTGACTTTTATGCAGGACGCTAACGACTGGACTCTGTTTAAGCCCGGCGAACGCTGGTTTTACCTGAACGAGGGCTATGCCGCGCTTGGCGCGGTGATTGAGAAGTGCGCGGGCGTCCCTTACGAGGACTACGTGCGCACACATATTTTGCTGCCCCTTGGTATGGACAGAAGCTTTTTTGGCAAAGCCGCGGTAGAGAAGGACAGCGACGTCGCCGTGCCTTACGTCATCACCCGCACCGGCGAGCAGATGCCTTCAACTTATGCTTACGGCGGCTTGACGGCCGACGGCGCACTGATTAGCAATATCTACGACTTAGCCCGCTACGCCGCGATGTATTTGGGCGGGGGCAAGTTTGGGCAGACACGCGTCTTAGGCGAAGACGGCATCAAAGCCATGCAGGAGCCGCGCATTGCGCTCCCCTATCAGGGGAACTTCGGCTCCCGCTACTACGCTTTGGGCTTGTTTAATACACCGGCCTTTTACGGTCGCACTCTGATTGACCACGGCGGCTCGGTGCTCGTGGCGACTGCCTTTATGGGTTTTGTGCCCGAGGAAGGGCTGGGGGTAGTCCTACTCGCTAACGGCAGCGGCTATCCGCTGTCGCAGATAGGGCAATACGCCTTGTGCCTGCTGCTTGGGCAAGAGCCAGCAGAGCTCCCCTTTATCGCGCTAGAGCGCGAACTAACCGCGCTAACAGGCGTGTACGAGACTTACAAGGGCACGATGCGCGTGCAGGTCAAGAAGGCGGGCAGTCTCCTGATGCTTGAGAACAAGGACAAATACAACGACACTACCGCGCCATTGCTTGTGGAGGATTTATCGGGCGCGCACAAGCGGTTCTACACGCTTAACACCGGCGTGAGAGTGCCTATTGAGTTTGCGGTAAGCGACAAAGGCATCGAGCTGATTTACGAACGGTATCTTCTGCGCCGTGTAGGCAAGTTAGGCTAAGAGCAACTCCCCGGCACAATAAAACTCCCCCTACGCACAGGTAGGGGGAGTTCTTGTCTAAAGTAGCTAGTTAATAGCCTAATAGTGCCCTAGCAGCCCCTTGCGCTTAGCGATACGCGCGCTCCACTCAAAGATAGTGAGGCCAAGTGCTAAGTAGAAGACGCCAACTAGTGCTAGCACCGCCAGAGAAGATGCGGGCAGTTCCCACAGGCGAGTGCCGTGAACCATCACTTGACGAACTAAATGCCCGCCCATGGTCAACGGCAGAAACTGTGCCCACGGGAAGCGGTCTAGGGGCAGGGCGAGGAAAGCCACAAAGACAAACTGGAAGATCTGAAAGAAGGCCTGGATGCGCTTAAAGATAAGGGCTAGGCCGCCCATAGCAAAGCCAATGCCGTAGACCCCAAGCAGCGACAGTATCATCAGCGGTATCACGCTTATTACGTCCAGGTTAAGGTACGTCCCGGTAGTAAGCATCATTAACGTCAGGAGCACGCTCGCGAAAACAAAGCTTAGACCAAGCCCCGAGATAAGGTTGAAGGCATTTAGCCAGTTGAAGCCGATAGGAGAGATGTACAGCTGCTCTAGTGTGCCTACCTGCGCTTCTTGGTTTAAGTCCCATGCGAGGTCGCTGTAGGCGCTAATGGAAAGCACCCACAGCAGGTAGCTTACAACTAACCCTTCGAGCGTCGTGCCGCCGGCGAGAGCCGCGCCGCCTATGCCTCGCACCCCCATAAAAAGCAGCATAAAGACTATGTACATCGTGACTAGCCCCGATATGGTGTTAAACACATAGCGCCGCATATTGATCAGGTTGCGGGTAATCATGGCCCGCATGGCGATTAAATACCGTTGCACCGCTCTCTCTCCTTCCGCACCAGGTTGACAAAGACTTTTTCTAGGTCGGGCGCCTCTTGGTTAATGGTCTCAAGCTCGGCACCGTGTTCACGCAAGAGGTCGATTAAGGCGTACAGGTCGCTCGCTTGCGGCAAGTTAGCCGTAAGCAGGAGCTGCCTGTCGTTAGTGCTGTAAGTAAAATGCGGGAAGATGTGGGTTAGCGCAGCAAGCAGCTCCTTGTGTTCGGCCCCCGCCACGACAAGCTTGAATGTGCGGCTTTCGAAGAGCGCTAATAGGTCGATGATTCTTTCGTCGGCGATCACTCTGCCTCCGGATACAATAATGGCACGCTGGCAAATATCCTGAATCACGTCCATATCGTGACTGCTCACCACGACGGTGCGCTGCTCATTTTGTACCAGGTCTTTTAGTGCATCGCGCAGTTCATAGGAAGTTTCTACGTCGAGTCCAAGCGTGGGTTCATCCAGAAAAACAAGCGAGGTCTGCTTGGCCAGTGCGCAGCAGATGGCCACCTTTTGCTTCATGCCCTGCGACAAATGGCGCACCTCGCTGTCGCGCTTCTCTTTGAGACTAAAGGTGGTCAAGAGGTGTTCGAAGTAGCTCTTGCCCGCGGCTACAGATATGCCGTGAATACCCGCAAAGAAGCAGATGTTCTCCCACACACTTAGGCGCCAATAGATGTTGCGACTACCCTCAAGTACCGCCGCGGTGTGGGAGAGGAGCTGCCTAAGCTCCCGCGCCGGGCTATACCCCTTAACGCTAATCGTGCCGCTGTCAGGCTCGACGATGCCAAGCACAGATTTAATGATGGTAGTCTTGCCCGCGCCGTTTGGGCCCAGCAACCCCACCATTTCCCCCGGTAGCACTGTGAAAGACACGTCGTCCACGGCCACCACCTTCTGCTTCTTGCCGGCGAAAGTCTTCCTGAGGTTATGAATATCTAGCATGCTCATGTATGTGTATCAACCCCTTTATATTAATAATACGTGCCTTGATTTTAGCAAGGGCAAGTAGATGTTGTCAATGGTCTGATCAAAAAAAGGCTCCCCGATATTGCGGGGAGCCCTCTGTTCGTTGTCGCTACTAGGTTTAGCGTCCGCGTGCCTTGCCCTTGCCGGGAAACTCGGGTTTGCCGCTGTCGTCGTCGTCGCTGTCGTCGTCCTCGTCATCCTTATCTTCGTCAGCCCGATCTTTGTCCTTGTTCCTCCCTAGAGCGCGGCCGCGCGTGCCCGGGGGGGCCTTTTCCACCAAATCGTCTAGACTGCGCAGGGTGGGGTCGGCGGTAATGGCCTGCTCAAGCTTAGTTAACGCATCTGTGTCGGAGAGGCCCTGCTCTTTTAGATCGGCAAGCACCGCAACAATTGTGCTATGTTCGCGGAGCGTCGGGTCGGCGGCGATAGCCCGAGAAATGGCGGCCAGTGCAGCTTCAGGCGCAAACCCGGCCTCGACTAGGTCTAGGAAATCATAAGCGATAGTAGTAACTTCGCGCAGAGCCGGGTCTGCCTTAATGGCCTTTTGCAGCACCTGCAGAGCCATTGCCTCGCTAATGCCTTCCTCCCGCATATCGAGCAGGCTCTCGGCTATGTCGCGAATCTCTTTGCGAAAATTCTTGGCGGTAATGCCCTCGCCGGTCAGTTGGCCAAACAGTGCCACCAGAGTTTCATTGGATATGCCGCCGGCGATCAGTTCTGCGTAAACTGAGGGCAATACGCCCAGTCTCTTTGCTGCCTCGCTTAGCGGTGCCGATACAATCGCCGTGGCTACCGGTACCGCCGACGCAGCCTCTCTGATGTGGACGTCTATCACTGCCTGTGCCTTTTTCACCAGCGGAGCCAGTTGTTCCGGGGTAGTGCCTGTCGCCGCATGGGCAGTTAGCAGTACACGCCTCTCAGGAGTAAGGAGCCCTGCCGCTTCGATTTTGGCGGTGATTTGCCGGAGGGCCGCCTCAAGCGGCATATGGCGGAAATCGGTGTCGGCAAAAAGCTCTTGCGCTTTGCCTTCCCCTAGTTCGACGGCCAAAACGCGGTTCCTCGAGTCAACCGTAAGCGTCAGGTTCGGATTAACTTCCAGCGTGATATGTGCGAACGCAGGGCGAGCACGGAAGGTCCAGAGTAAACTAGTGGCCAAAAGAGCGATTACCAATAAGGGAACAAGGAATTTCCGGTTTCCTGATAACATTGCCTTCACCTCTTACAATTTTTGCGAGACCGGCGTCTCTTACTCTCATAAGGGGTCTAGCAGCGAAAGGTTGCACTCCCGCCGAAAATTAATTTCCCTCGTCTTTGTCTTCGTTCGCCTGCTTATCCTGGCCGTCCCCATCGGTTTGTGGCGGAATATCCTCAGGGCCGGGCTTGCGCTCGTCGTCACCTGTGTCGTCAATCCCGCCTTCGCCCTCATCCTCACGCTTATCCTCGCGCTTATCCTCGCGCTCGCGCTGACCTTGGCCTTGGCCTTGACCTTGACCTTGACCTTGTCCTTGTCCCCGGCCTTCGGATCTGTCACGCTTATCATCTTCGTCGTCTTTGTCGTCATCTTCGTCGTCTTCTGCGTCGTCTCGCTCATCTAGCCGATCCTTGCCCTCTCGCAGCTCCTGCACGGCGTCCTTTAGCGCTTGCCCTTCCTCTATTCGCTCCACGGCCTTCTCAATGCGCTTAGTCAAGCGTTCCATGTTCTGTTCTTGCGCAAGCAAGGTCTCAATAAGCTGCACAGCTTCACCTTCCGGCAAGCCTAGCTCCAGCAGTTCCGCGACTAGTTCCGCCAGTTCGCGCAGGCGGTTCCCGGGTAGTTTCCCTGTCGCCTGTAGCCTTGCACCTGCCGCCACCAGCTCCTTCATCCCGGCTGCCGACACACCTGCCCGTGCCACGCGAAGGTACTGCGACGGTCTAAGCGCGGCCTGCTTGGCTATTTCGTAGCGCTCGCGGTCAACTACCAGCCCCTGTGCTGCCGCCGACTGCGTAAGTAAGTGCTGTGTCGCTGTGTTGACGGCCGTCTGCGCCATGGTCAAGAGCTTTTCTACTTCCTCTGCCCGCGCCTCGCCGACAGGAGACGCCACCAGCCACACCCGACTTGTTGCGTCAAGTAGAGCCGCGCCATGCAAGCGCCCCAGTACCTGTGTTACGACCTCCGCAGTGGTTTGCCTGCGCAGATTAATGTTGCCCAAGGCCAGTGCCGCAGCGTCGTCTAGGGGTTCCAGGCCGATGACTTGCCCGCGCACATTTAGCGTCAGGCGTACGCCGGGGTTAACCTCAATCTCTAGGTAGGCAAAAGCAGGCAAGGGAGCGGGTAGCATTTGCCAAGTCAGCACCACAAGCAATGCCGCCGCAACAAGCGCATAGCGCCACCACGGGTGCCCTACCACACCGGCGGGCTTAGCGGGACGGACGGGTTGCGCGCGCTGCGCCGCCTCCACCAGTAGCTTCGCCTTAAGCTCTGCCTTAAAGCGGGGGGTATCGGCATGCGGCAACGACACGGCCTCTAGGGCTGAAACAAACGCTTGGTCATCGCGTGCGTTAGTCTCCATGCAATCCCCTCCCTTTCTCTACATAAGTCGACGCCTCGCTAAAGGTTGCACCTTGTCTTGCCTGTGTGAGCGTTTGCCTTAGTCTTTCTATCCCGCGGTGCAGGAGCGACTTTACGGTACCTACCGGCTTGCCTAGGATTACGCCGATCTCGGCTACCTGCTTGCCGGCGAAAAAACGCAACGCGACCACGTCTTGGTATCGCTCCGGTAGGTCGTTCACGGCCTTCCTCACGGCGTGATACTCAAGGTAGCGGTCTATCTCTTCCTGACAGGCGAGCGCCTCGCGTTCAACATCGCTGTCCGCTAACGGCTCAAACCCCTCCTCGCGCAGGGCTTCCAGCGAGACAGTCTTAGCGCGCCCGCGGCGGAAGTGGCCGGCCAGCTCATTGATAGCGATTCGGTAGAGCCAAGCCGAGAAGGGTACGCCCTGCCACTTAAACTTGCCTAAGCTACGCAGCGCAATAAAGAACGTCTCGCTGACAATGTCCTGCGCGGTCTGCACGTGTCCGGTGCGGCGCAGTACATAGTTATAGACAGAATCGTAGTGCCGCTCGTAAAGCAGGCCAAAAGCCTCCGGGTCTCGTTTGGCCCGTTCCACTAGCTGACGTTCCTGTTCTAGGCCGCGCTCATCGAGATCCACTCATTTCACCTGCCTCTTTTCCGTAACCATTAAATACGGTGTCGCATGAAACAATCCTGCTTGTGGCTTGTCACTTGTCGCTTGGGGCGGGGGCCGCCAGCCGCCGGCCGCCAGCCGACAGCTTTGAGCAGTGAGCTGTGAGCGGGGTAATCGTGAATCGTGAATCGTGAATCATGAACTGGGTGGGAGTGCTATCAGCGTTGAGGGGAGGGGTGGAAAGGTGGAAAGGTCAAAGGGGAACGGTTCTTCGCTGTAAGCTGTACGCTGTAAGCCGTACGCCTTAAGCTACGAAGCACGAAGCACGAAGCACGGCGCACGGCCTACGTCGCACGTCGCGCGCTCCCTTGCCCCCCTACCCCCGACCCGTTATACTAATGGTACAGGAGGTCTGGCCATGTATAAGCTACTCTTAGTCGACGACGAAGCTAGCTTTCTTAAGGGGCTCACCCTCAGTTTGGAGCACGAGGGGTATGAAGTGCATGCCGCCTACGACGGCAACGAAGCGCTTGCCGCCTTTAGTCGCCTTGCCCCAGACCTAGTAATACTTGATGTCATGCTGCCCGGTCTAGACGGGTTCGCTGTCTGCGAAGCCATCAGGCGAAAGGCCACTGTCCCAATATTGATGCTTACGGCGCGCAGCGAAGACGTAGACAAGATTCTGGGCTTAGAAAAAGGTGCCGACGATTACCTGACGAAGCCCTTTAACACGCGCGAGTTAGTAGCGCGTGTGCGCGCATTGCTGCGCCGCAAAGATTGGAGCCGCAGCTCTGGCGAGGAAACGCGCCTCAGCGTGGGGGACTTAGTCATAGATACGGGTAAGCGCAAGGTGTCCGTCACAGGGCGACCTGTCGACTTAACCAATAAAGAATACGATATTTTGCTAACGCTGGCTACTAACCGCGGCAAAACGTTTTCGCGCGAGAACCTGCTGCAGCTCGTGTGGGGATACAGCCACTTAGGCGATTTGCGCAACGTCGACGTGCACATAGGGCGCCTGCGGGCCAAAATAGAAGAAGACCCAGCCTGCCCCAAGTACGTGCTAACGCGATGGGGCGCCGGGTACTATTTACGAGAAAACGATCATGCGACTTAGCCTCAGGCTGCGACTGCCGCTTACTTACTTGCTCGTCATCGCCATGGCTGTAGTGGGACTAGGGCTCATCATACAGCAGTTTTTGCACGAGCATTTTCTTAGTGAGCGGCGCGCAGCCTTGCTGATACAGAGCAACATTATCGCCAACAGCGCGCGGGAAGCCATGCTTGATAGTAAGCTTGACCTAGCGCGCATGACCCGCACTTTCGCCGAGCAGTTACGGGCGCGTGTCATTATTACGGATACGTCAGGTCTGGTGTTAGCGGATGCGTTTGACCAACTCACGGGGCACGCACTCACGCACCCGGCGCTGCCGAGTAGCCTTATGGGAAACACCGAGGTCTTGGAACGGCACACGAATGTAGGGCGGGCTACTCTCTACGTGTTGGCGCCGATTTTCCGCGACCATTACGGCGAAGGGGGAGTCCCTACCGAGCTGATGGGGCGCGAGCAAATCGGCGTGGCCTTTATTGCCAGCAGCCTCGACGATGTCTACGCTTCTCTCGATCTCCTTGAGCGGCGGCTGCTAGTGGGGAGCGCGGCAGTCGCCCTGATTGCCGCCATCATGGGACTCGGGCTAGCGTCAAGTATAACTTCTCCGCTTGTGCACCTGACGCAAGCCGTTGGCAAAATATGCGATGGGGAACAGACGGCTAGGGTGGCCGAGAGCGGCGATGAAGAGATCTACGAGCTTGGCGTAGCATTTAATCATATGAGCGAGCGAGTGCATGCGCTAGAAGCGGCTCGCATGCGCTTTATTTCCGACGCTTCCCACGAAATGCGCGCTCCCTTAGCGGCCATGAAGGCGCTTATCGACCCGCTGGTGACCGACCCAAGCATAAACTCTGATACCCGACAAGAACTGCTGCTTGACCTCGTGCGGGAAATAGACAGGCTCAGCACTCTCGTGGCAGACCTGCTCCAGCTAGCCCGCCTCGACAGCCGAGCGGCGCTAGTGCGTGAACACTGCGACTTAGCACACCTAACCCGGCGGGTGGTAGCGAGCCTGTCGGCTCTTGCCAGGACGCGGCGAGTCAGTGTGACGACGAACATTCCGCGGGAGGTCCCTTACGTGGGGGATGAAGCCGCGCTGCACCGAGCGATCTTTAACATAGTAGACAACGCCATCAAGTTTGCCGACAACGCCGTACATATTGCCTTAAGCACTACTCCCGAGGCGATTTCGCTCTGTGTCGTGGATGACGGTCCTGGGATTCCGCTCGAAGCTAAGGCGAGGATTTTTGAACGCTTCTATCGTGTCGACGCATCACGCGCACGCGCTACAGGCGGTAGCGGGCTGGGGCTAGCGATTGCTTACGAGGTAGTGCAAGCCCATGAGGGCAATATCCGTGTAGAAACTGCGCATGGGCACGGCGCCACCTTCCTCCTCAGCTTACCTGTGCCCGTAACGACACCGCCTAGCTAGGGGTTTGCGGCCGACTTCTTCTGCTCAGCCGTCTCTAGCCAGTACACTGCACCAAAGGCGAGGCCGCCTAGGATGCGCAGAGCGGCAGCAACCAAAAAGGCAACTTTGTAGCCGAACAGATTGAGCATAGCGACGCCAGCAAGCGGTGCAGCTATGGCACCTAGGCTGATGGCCGTATTGTAATAACCTATAGATGTCGTACGCCTGTCTTCTGGCGTCATGTCGAGTAGGGCATTAAAGAGTGACAGCATCACGCCGGAGAAGATTACTCCGGTGATGATATTGAACAGAGCAATGGTAGTGAGGCTGCGCGAGTAAGCGTGCACAAGCGGCACCATGAACATCCCTAGCGAAGAAATAAAGAGTGTTTTTAGGGAGCCGTACTTCTGGGTGTAACGCACCCAAAACCCGTATCCAAGCAGCGTGCCGCCCGTGTTGCTAAGGGTAAGCATGCTAATCCACAGGTTGTTGGCTCCGAGTTCTCTAGTCTGATAAAGTGTAAACAGCGGCCAAGCAACCTGCCAGGCAAAGTGGAAAAACAGCGAGGTCGCGGTAAAACGCAAGAAACGCTTCTGGTGCGCCATACCCTTAATGTCTGCGGCAATTGAGCGCGGCAACTCCAAGAGAAAGCGCGGCCACGGTACGTCCTGCCCGTGTGCCGGTGTGCCGCTTGGCGAGAGCTCCTTGAGCCGCGAGAAGACCCAGATTTCCCCTATGGCCAGCACAAAGGCTAGCGTGAACATAATGCGGTATCCAAGCGGGAAGGGCATAATGTCGAGCATGCGGCCCGCTCCAAGCACCGCTAGCGTCCCTACGATATTCATCAGCCGATTGCGGTCGGCAAAGGCAGCCGCACGGCGCTCACTTGGCACGACATTGGCAATAAACCCCTGCCAACCTACATTGCTGATGGCTCCGGGGAAGTTCATGGCGGCAATTAAGATAACTAAAATGGTTGCGCGGCTGTCTTCGGCAAACAAAGGGATAAGGGCAAGCAGAAAGAAAAAGAGGCGATGTGCCCACATAAAGGCAGCTGTAACGCGTTTCTTGTTGCTGCGGCTGTCGACGTACTTTGCGCCCGGAATCATCGCGAGCAGAGCCATCAGTGCAGGTGCCGAAGAGAGGAGGCCAATTTGATAGTTGCTGGCCCCAAGACGCACTGCGAAAATCCCAATAAACGGGCCCACAAGGTTCTGCGCAAGCGTAGACATAATGCCGTGGTAGTTGTTTAGCCTAATGTTTGTGGCTAGCGTGTCGCTGGTACAGCCGGAGAAGTCGGCTTTAAGCAGGGCCAGCCCATTTTTTAGCTTCTCGTGCTGTGGTAAGTGCAAAATGCATCCCTCCTATGCTGCTCCTTTACTATGGTACACGAATTGTCGGCTATATGACAGGAAAATTCCATACAAACAATATTGACAATAGTCGCGCTACACTTTACACTAGGGGTGAAAGAAGCAGTTATATTGGGGCATTTTTTTAAAGCGCGTCGGTATGCCGGCATTCCGGTATACCGGGCTACAATAGCAGTTCGAATAACGGCCTGACTTTATCTGTTCCGGCCGCAGTAGTATGATGTGTGACGTAGGAGAGTGGCTAAAGATGCGAATACCTGTCAAACAACCGCTGCTAGTAAGAGGCACACTAATTGGCGGGCAGGAACCCTTGGTGTGTGTGCCGCTTGTCGCAATGCAAAGAGAAGCGCTGCTGACGGAGGCGCGCGAGGCTTGCCAGAGCAGGCCAGACCTCTTAGAGTGGCGTGCGGACTACCTTACGGGGCTGCTGCCGGCAGACGTTGCTCCGCTTTTGGCCGAGTTGCGTGGGCTAGTTGGGGAGACGCCCCTTATCTTCACTTATCGCTCGCCGCAAGAAGGCGGGCGCGCCCCGGACGATTTAACGCTGCGCCTGCAAACGGTGTTTGCAGCTCTGGCCTCTCCAAACGCAGACATAGTGGATTTCGAGCTCGCCTCCGGCCCGGAAGCGGTGCAGAGAGTGAGGCACGAAGCAAGTAAGCAAGACAAAAAGCTGCTACTTTCCTGGCATAATTTTGCCACTACCCCGGACGAGTCTTTTATCTTAAGCAAGCTCCACGAAGCTAGGCAGCAAGGCGCAGACATAGCTAAAGTTGCGGTTATGCCAAACGACGCCCGCGATGTCTTAACGCTCCTCGCCGCAACTCTCGCAGCGCGGCAAGCGGCACCGGATATGCCGCTTATCACTATGTCTATGGGTGCGCTTGGCGCAATGTCACGCGTCTTTGGCGGCAACTTCGGCTCGGATGTCACTTTTGCCCGGGGGCAAAGCGGTTCAGCGCCGGGGCAGATTCCCATAGCAGAGCTGCGCTCCATTTGGAGGCTGTTGCCATGACGCTTAGCTTGCCGCAGAGGATAAGTATCTGCGAAGTAGGGCCGCGCGACGGTCTGCAAAACGAGGCCGTACAGCTTAGCATCGCACAGAAAGCCGAGCTTATTGGGATGGCAGCAGCCGCAGGATTGCGCTGTATTGAAATAGGCTCGTTTGTCAGCGCTAAGGCAGTCCCCTCCATGGCAGACACCGACGAAGTGGCGCGCCGCATTGAGCGACGCGAAGGAGTGGAGTACCGAGTCTTAGTCGCTAACCTAGCCGGGCTCAAGCGCTGTCAGACTGCCGGCATTGATAAGGCTAAACTCACCGTATCCTCGAGTGAGACGCACTCCCTAAAAAACCTAGGTCGTACGCCGCACAAGGTAATGCAAGACTTTGCGGATTGCGCGGCCTTTGCGCGCGAGCACCACATAGCACTTGCAGGGGCTATCTCCACGGCTTTTGGGTGTCCCTATGAAGGAGCGGTTTCCATAGACCGGGTGCGCGCTCTCATCGAAAGCTTCTTGGCGCTTGGCATTACGGAGCTTTCTTTGTCGGACACGACGGGTGTAGCTAACCCGCGCCAAGTCTACGACTACTGCACTACCTTGCGCGCGGAGTACCCGACTGTACAATGGACCCTGCATTTTCATGACACGCGCGGCTTGGGACTAGCAAACGTTTTCGCCGGCCTGCTCGCCGGCGTAACGCACTACGACGCCGCTTTTGCCGGACTCGGCGGGTGTCCCTTTGCGCCCGGAGCCACCGGCAACATCGCGACGGAGGACCTCGTGCATATGGCCGAGGCGCTGCAGATAGAGACCGGGGTTGAGTTAGCCAAAGTGGTAGGCCTAGGGTGCCGGGTGCAAGAGCTAGTGGGACGAGTCACCGACAGCGCCATGCTTCGCCTCGCGGCGGCTAGAGCTTCTCACGCGACACCTGACCAACAGCAGAAGGGATGAAGCAGAATGAGTGACCTAACACCCACACAGCGGGCAGAACTAGACAGTGCGCTGGCAAAAGCTCGGCGTGCGCTTGAAATCATCTCTACGTACGACCAAGCTCGGGTAGACCGCCTCTGCCAAGCCGTCGCTTGGGCTGTGGCCAACAAGCGCACTTTTTTAGAGCTAGTGGACCTAGGCATTAAGGAGAGCGGCTTAGGCGACCCCGTGAGTCGCGCTAACAAGCGGTTTAAGATTCGCGGTATCCTGCGCGATGCTCTCCGCCAGAAAAGCATCGGCATCATTGAAGAGATACCGGAAAAAGGCATCGTCAAATACGCGAAACCGGTAGGCATTATTGCTTCGATTGTTCCGACCACCAATCCGGACCTTACTCCCGCCGGCACCGCTATCTACGCGATTAAGGCGCGCGATACAGTTATTTTCTCCCCGCATCCGCGCTCCAAGCACACCACCTACAAGACGGTGCAGCTTATGCGCGAGGCGCTAGAGCAGGAAGGCGCACCGGCAGATATTCTACAGTGTTTGACTGAGGTCAATATCCCCATGTCCAAGGCCCTGATGGCCGAGGCCGACCTAGTTATGGCCACCGGTGGCCCGGGTATGGTGCGCGCAGCCTATAGCTCAGGCACGCCGGCACTAGGCGTGGGTGCAGGTAATGCCACTATGGTTATTGACGTGACCGCGGATTTGCAGGACGCCGCGCAGAACACGATGCAGAGCAAGACGTCGGATTTTGGGTCGGGGTGCTCGGCCGACGGCAACCTGCTCGTTGACGAGCGAGTTTACGCAGGTCTCCTTGAAGCGCTAGTCCAAGTTGGCGGGTATCTGGTTACTCCCGCCGAGCGCGACAAGTTAAGAGCAGTAATGTGGGACGAAGCGGGCTATCGCAAAAGTGACACGGTAGCTATAGCCGCTACCGCCTTAGCCCAGGCTGCCGGCTTCTCCATCCCTGACGACAGGCTGTTCCTTGTTACCGAGGAAGAGCATATCGGCAAGAACAACCCGTTCTCGGGGGAAAAACTCGGCACGCTGCTCTCTGTCTTTAAGTACAGCGGGTTTGACGAGGCCCTCACTAAGATGGCTGCTATCTACGAAGTCGGGGGCAAGGGCCACTCGGTGGGGATTTACTCCTTTAACAACGACCACATTCACCGCCTAGCCCTAGCGGCACCCGTAAGCAGAATCATGGTGCGCCAGCCGCAGTCTAAGGCCAATGCCGGTGCGTTCACTAACGGCATGCCCATGACCTCGAGCCTAGGGTGCGGCACCTGGGGAGGCAACATCGTCTCAGAGAATATTAGTCTAAAACATTATCTCAACACGACGTGGGTGTCCTTCCCTATTCCTGAGGATCGTCCGTCCGATGCGGAGTTGTTTGGCGAGTTTTATGACCCAGAGCTTGAGCGCTAGGGCGACAAAGCGCAGTAAAGGAGAACAGGCATGAAGGATTCAGTAGCTAACCTATTGGTCAAATACCTTGAACAAAGAGGCGTCGAACATATCTTTGGCCTCTGCGGACACACCAACATTGCCGTGTTAGCCGCCCTGGCAGAGAGTAAAATTAAGTTCATTAACGTGCGGCACGAGCAAATCGCCGCACATGCCGCCGACGGCTATGCCCGCGTCACCAAGCGGGCCTCAGTCGTGCTCAGTCACCTTGGCCCGGGGTTAACTAACGCTGCCACCGGGGTAGCTAACGCCGCGCTTGATTCTATCCCCATGGTCGTTATCGCCGGGGATGTGCCCTCGCATTACTACGGCAAGCACCCACACCAGGAAGTGGGCATGCACGCCGATGCCGCGCAGTGGGAGATATACCGTCCCTTTGTTAAGCGCGCCTGGCGCGTGGAGAAAGCCGCGCTGTTGCCGGAGATTATGCACAAAGCCTTTACTCTCGCCGAGGCGGGAAGGCCGGGACCTGTCTTGGTCGACGTGCCGATGGACATTTTCTCGGAGCACATTCCCAGCAAGCTATTTGAGCGAGTTATGCAAAGCAGCCTTACGTTAACCCGCCCGGCGCTAGAGATGAGTGTAGCGCGTCGCATAGTCTCCCTCTTGGCGGAAGCTAAGCGCCCGCTTCTCTACGTGGGTGGGGGCGTTATTCTGGCTGATGCCGCCCGAGAGGTCAGGGCGTTAGCCGACCATCTAGGTATTCCCGTCGCTCACACGCTTATGGGCAAGGGCGTAGTCTCGGACGACCATCCCCTAACTCTAGGTATGACCGGCTTTTGGGGCACCAAGTTTATTAACGACCGCTGCCTCAGTGCCGATTACGTCCTAGCTCTAGGTACGCGTTTTTCCGAGGCCGACTGCAGCTCCTGGTATCCGGAGTACACGTTTAGTTTCCCGCCGAGCAAGCTTATCCACATCGACATTGACCCGCTCGAAATCGGGCGGAATTTCCCCGTAGAGATAGGGGCCATTGCCGACGTGAAGTCCGCCGCCGCCACCCTGCTGGCCGTAGCGAAGGAGATGTACCCGCAAGGCTTTGACAACGCACAGGAAAAAGCTGCCATAGCGGAGTATCGCCGGGAGTTTGCGGCCGGCAACCAAGCTCACGCCCAGAGCGACGCCTTCCCCATGAGCCCGCAGCGCATACTTGCGGAAGTAAGGGCAGCGCTCCCGCCCGATGCACTGATTACCACCGACGTAGGCTGGAACAAGAACGGCGTGGGGCAGCAGTTTCCCATTTATGAACCGGGCAGCATTCTTACGCCCGGCGGCCTGGCGACCATGGGTTTTGGTTCAAGTGCCGCTTTGGGAGCAAAAATCGCCGCTCCGCACCGCGTCGTAGTCTCGTTAATCGGCGACGGCGGTTTTGGGCAGAATCCCGCGGTACTGGCTACGGCAGCGGCAGAGAATGTGCCGGTAATTTTCGTAATCATGAACAACTACGCCTTTGGGACTATCGCCGGACTGCAAAAAGCTCACTACGGCACTACCCTAGGCACCCTGTTCGAAAAAGACGGGAAACCCTACTCGCCGGATTACGCGGCGATAGCGCGCGCCTACGGCGTAGACGGCATACGCATAAACGCAGCGCATGAGTTCGGCCCGGCTCTCCGCGAAGCTATCGCCGGCAACAAGGCCGTAGTTATCGACGTGCCGATGGTCAACAACCCCGTGCCTACCGCGGGGCATTGGAACATCATGGATATTTACTCGCCGCACCGCAAAGTGCACCATGCCAGCACCTAGGCTAGCTCGCCAAACCCAGACTAATCCAAGGAGGTGGAGACAAAAGCACACTACTTGACACTAACGCAACCAGAGAAAGGGGACAAGTAATGGCAAAATTTCTTAAGACGTTTCGTGACGCAGAACAAATCTGGCTGGGACTCGACGACCCCGGCATGAGGCGCAAAGTCTTCCGCCTAATCAGCAAACAGCTCGTGGGTTCAAAGCACTTCAACATGGGCATTACCATTTTTGAACCGGGCGAGCGCTGCCAAATGCATAACCACCCCGGCTCCGAAGAAATCGACTTTATTCTGAAAGGCAGAGCTTTGGCGATTGACGCAGAAGGCAACGAGACTATTCTTGAACCAAATGACTGCATGTTTATTCCCGAAGGGGAGTACCATCAACACGTAAGCATTGGCGACGAGCCGCTGTGGCTTTTGTGGGTGTACACGCCGCAAGCGGAGCTGCCGCCGGCGAAAGCCTAATTGCTTTCTAGGTAACCAAAAAAAGAGGAGGGTCAAAATGAGTAAACTGAGCAGAATCGTCGGGTTGGTCCTAATAGGCGTCCTACTTGTTACCTTAACTATCGGGTGTCGCCCGGCTGCGCGTCCCTTCCCGGAGCGCACGATTGAAGGTGTTATCGCTTGGGGTGCAGGCGGCGGCACGGATACTTCGTCTCGCTTGCTGGCTTCCATTGCCGAAGCTAAGCTTGGACAAAGCATTACCATGACCAACCGCACGGGCGGAACAGGTGCCATTGCCACGCAGTACGTGCAAGACCGTCCCGCCGACGGCTACACCGTGCTGTTCCACGCCGAGAACCCGCAGCTCTATCAGGTACTAGGGCTCTCAAACCTCACCTATGCCGACTTTGAGCCCATTATTCTCACGGTGCAGGGGCCGACGGTTATCGTCGTGCACCCGCAATCCCCTATCCAAACGTATGAGCAGCTCATTGAGGAAGCGAAACGCAACCCAGGCCGAGTTAACCTCGGCATCAGCGGCGTAGGCGGTCAGCCCTATGTAACCGCTGCTATCCTTAACAGCATCGAAGGCGTGCGCTTTAACCAAGTAGCCTTTGACGGCGACGGCCCGTTGGCAACAGCTTTGCTTGGCAAGCACATTGACGTAACAGGCCTCGCCCTCTTAGCCGCCGTACCGCAAGTGCAGGGTGGCACGCTGCGCGCGCTGGCCGTAGTAGCCAACGAGCCGTTAGCAGTGCTCCCCGGGGTTCCGGCGTTAGGACAGATGCGTCCGCAGGCGCGCCCCATGCTTACGACAGCCGGCTTCTTCTATGGCGTGCATGTGCGCAAAGGCACCCCGCAGCCGGTCGTCGACAGACTGCGAGAGGCTTTCGTTGCTGCATATAACGACCCGCGATTTGTGCAGTTCGCTAACGAGCGCGGATTAGTGCTCCTTGGACACACCGGGCAAGCCGCACGCGATTACATGACGCAGTGGCAGCGCCATATGGCTTGGCTGATCTACGATGCCGGCGGTGCCAAGGAATCGCCGCAGAAATTCAATATCGCGAGACCATAGGTTATGATTATGAGGGGAGGAGCAAAGTCCTCCCCTCGTTAAAGCAAAGGAGGGGTGAGTGTGGTAGAGCACGAAACCCACGAAGTCCGACAAGCCGAAAAGCGTCCCGGGGAAGGCATATTTCTCGCAGTCCTGCTGCTTGGTCTCGCTCGGTTGCTGCCCGAAGCACTAAAACTGCCCGGCATCTTTCAGGGGCAATGGGCCGGGCCGGGCTCTGTCGCCCAGCTCTTGTTGCTCGCGCTGATGGCTCTTGCCGGCGGGCTCTTGGTAACTGCTGTCCGCGCCGATTCACAGAGCCTCATGCCCACCGTGCAGTACCTGTTTTCGCGGGACGCGGTTCTCTTGCTTGCTACCGTCGTCGGTTACACCGTGGCTTTGGTTCCGCTTGGCTTTGAGTTGGCCACCTTAGGGTTTTTGGTTGCCGCAATGTATCTCTTGGAGCCCGTTAGACTACTGCGAAAAGCTGTTTTAGCTGTCGCTACGGTAGGTATCATCTACGTCATCTTTGCCATGCTCTTTGAAGTCGTCTTGCCGTAGTGAGGAGGGAATCTAATGGCAGGTCTTGAGGGCTTTCTTATCCCTTTTCTGAGCATCGAGCTCTTGCTCTATGTCGCTGTGGGTGTCTTTGTCGGCATTTACATTGGCGCTATTCCGGGTCTTTCGGTAACTATGGCCGTGTCGCTGCTCTTGTCTTTCACTTACGCTTGGGATGTGTACCCTGCGCTTGCGCTGATGGTAGGCATTTACACAGGCGGCGTGTACGGGGGCAGTCGATCGGCAATATTGCTTAACATCCCCGGCGCTCCGTCGGCCGTAGCTACCGGCATTGACGGGTACCCGCTAGCCCGATTAGGGGAGGCCGGTAAGACCATGGGGTTAGCGACGACCATGTCAGTACTCGGCACTTTTTTTGGCATTGCGGTGTTAGCGGTTGCCGCCCCGTTTGTGGCAAGGCTGGCGCTAAGCTTCGCGCCGCGCGACTATCTGCTCCTGGCTTTAATGGGGATGCTTCTCGTCGGGAGTCTTAGCCGTGGCTCGCTAAGCAAGGCACTACTTGCTGCCGCGCTTGGCACGTTTGTAGGCCTCGTCGGCATGGATCCCTTTACCGCACAGGCACGCCTCACCTTTGGCAACCCGCGGCTCCTTGGCGGCATTAGTTTCGTCGTAGTGATGATTGGCTTGTTTGGCTTATCGGAAGGACTGTATCAACTGCGCTACAAGATTCCTCCGGTCAAGCAAAAAATAGACCGCATAGTGCCGGATCTAAAGCTTGTCTTAAAAAACCTGCCCTTGGCGCTGCGCTGCTCTGTGCTAGGCACCCTTATCGGTGCGCTCCCTGGCACCGGCGGAGACATTGCCGCACTTATGGCCTACGACCATGCCAAGCGCACGATTAAGAACCCGTCGCGTCCGTTTGGAGAAGGCGCCTGGGAAGGAGTGGTTGCGCCGGAGGCCGCCAACAACGCGGCTATCGGCGGCGCCTTTATCCCAATGATGACGCTCGGTATCCCCGGCGATTCCGTGACGGCCGTGTTAATTGGCGTAATGATGATTCACGGTCTGCGCCCCGGGCCGCTCCTAATGCGCGAACAGCCGGAGTTCTTTTGGATGATTGTCGGCTCCCTCATCATCGCGAACATCTTTTTATACGTGTTCGGGATGACGGGCATCCGCATCTTTAGCAAAGTAGTAGAAATCCCCAAAAACATTATCGTGCCAATTATTCTGGTGTTGTCTGTAATTGGCAGCTACGCCATTAACCTAAACGTGGCCGACGTCTACTGGATGATTGCCTTTGGCGTCCTCGGTTACTTTATGAAAATGTATGACTATCCCTTGGCCCCGATGGTGCTAGGCGTGATTCTTAGCCCCTTAATCGAGTCAAACTACCGCCGGGCAATGGCCTTGTCACACGGCAATGTGGGCGACTTCTTGCTGAGCATGGTCACGAACCCACTTTCGGCGGCTTTACTCGCGTTTATGGTCATAATGCTTGTCAGTCAACAAGACTGGAAGTCGCTGTTCGCTAGGTGGCGAAAGTAGCCGACCAAGGAGGAAACAGACGTGATTGATGTAGAAACCAAGCTAGTGGGCTTGCTTGGCACGCCCTTAAAGCAGAGCTTTTCTCCGGCTATGCAAAACCGCGCCTTTGGGGCAGCGGGCCTTAACTACTATTACTTTCCCATCGAAGTGGCGACCGAAGGCCTCCGCGATGTACTACAGGGCATGCGCCGCATGAATTTCGCAGGCTGCAATGTCACAAAGCCCAACAAAATTGAGGTAATGCAGTATCTAGACGCTGTAGACACGGCCGCTCTCGCCATTGGCGCAGTCAATACCGTTAAGGCCGAGGGCGGGAAGCTCACCGGCTACAACACGGACGGCCTTGGCTTTGCGACCTTTCTCGAGCAAGACGAGGCGATTCACATTCCAAGCACGCGCTTTTTCGTGCTTGGCTGCGGGGGAGCAGGGCGAGCTATCGCCGCTGTTCTTGCCGCCAAAGGTGCGCAAGGCATTACGTTGGCCGATATGTCAGACGCTGCGGTAGCAAGCCTGGCGGATTCGATAGACCAGCATTTCTCTTATCCTGTCTCGCGCGTAGAGCTCGGAACAGCTAGCATGCGAAACGCAGTCGCGGAAGCAAACGTCGTAATTAACGCCACGGCGGTGGGTATGGCCCCTTACGCTGACGACACACCGCTGCCAAGCGAGTGGTTGGCGGCAGGCGGGCTTGACAACCGGCAGCTTGTTTGTGATATTATTTACAACCCTACAACTACGCGGCTGTTGCGCGAGGCCGCAGGTAGGGGCTGTAGAACTGCCAATGGCCTCGGTATGGTCATCTATCAAGGTGCGGCCGCTTTTACCATCTGGACAGGGCAAGCCGCCCCCGTCGCCACTATGAAGGAGACAATAGCGGAATTAAGCGCGCGTCTATCCTAAGCAGGGAGGTTGCCCATGGCCTTAAGCCCTATCGAGATAACTGACTTGCGCCCTATCCGCGACCTAGTGTACGAAAGCCTGCGCAGTGCCATTATGAAAGGGCATCTAGAGGCAGGGGAGCGCCTAGTTGAGAGTGAGATAGCGGAGCGACTGCAGGTGAGCCGTACGCCGGTGCGCGAAGCCCTGCGTATGCTGGAAAAGGACGGCATTGCCGTATCCGTGCCGCGGCGCGGGACAGTCGTCGTCGGCCTAAAGCTCGAGGACGCGCTAGAGATATACAGCATTCTCTCGGTCTTAGAAGGGCTGGTGGCGAAACTAGCGGCCGAGCATATCACGCCTGAGGAACTCGCGCAACTCAAACGGCTTAAAGCCAAGAAGCCCCCGCTCGGGGACTTCGCAGAGTATGCGCGTATCTTCGCGGAGTTTAACACCATCTTGAATCGCGCCAGCCGCAGCGCGCGCTTAATGCAGCTCATGGAAACCTATGCTTCGCAGCTTAGCTGCCTGCGCTATGTCAGCCTGGATACACCGGAGCGACAAAGTGCGGCCTGGGACGAGCACCTTACAATCATTGAAGCCATCGAGCAACGCAATGGCGAGCTAGCTGAGCAGCGTGCCAAGCTGCACGTACAGCACGCCATGGAGGCCTGCGCCGCGCCAGGCAAGCGCAAAGCGATGGCTACGCCCCGACACAAGAATTAGGCAATCCGACTAGCCGAGAGGGCTAGTCTTTTTCTTTATACGCGCCGACCATAGCGCACGAGGGGACCCCGGCTTGTTCTGGCAAAGCCTAGCTTGCGCGCCAAGCACATAGATGGGTAGTTGCGGTGGTTGATGCGCGTGTAGGCATAGCGCCCGCCGCAACTGCGCACCATGTTCAGCACGCGGTAAACAGCGCTTTGGGCCAGTCCCCCGTGGCGATACTGTGGCTTTACCGAGAGATGCACCAGTTCAAAAACGCCGGGACGTCGTCCCTCGAAGCCAATCCAGCCGGCGACGCGCGAACCCGTCTCAATAGTAAAGTGCGGGCGCGACAAGATGCGTTGTCGGCTTACGCTCACGCCGTTGTAACGCCTGACTCCGGCCGCGACCAGGCCGGCCTTGCGCCAATCGCGGATTCTTACTAAGCGCATAGGGTTGCCTCCTTTTCTTTTGGGGACGCGTAGCGGCTGCTAACTTCTGGTAGAGTGCCAGTGCTCAGTGCCCAGTGCCCAGCGGGGTACGATTCCCCTAGTTCATGATTCACCCTTACTCATGGTTCATGATTTGCGATTCATGAGCGTACAAGTACGTGTTCTCAACTGGGCACTGAGCACTGGGCACTGAGCACTCCCCGCTCACTCCAGTCTACGTCCGCTCGTGAGAAGCGTGAGAAAAAGGACAGGCTTTCTGTGCTTGCCGCGCGGTGCTATAATCTTAGCATGCCGAAGAAAAGCCGGTGACTGGAAGAAGGTGCGTCAGACATGCAACTTACACAGGAGCCTCATGAAGTGGCGTTGCCGACGTTAAGAAGCAACATCCTCCGTATTGTGTGGCCGGCCACGACGGAGAGCGTGCTGCAAATGTTAGTAGGCATCGTCGCCACAGCGATGGTAGGGCACCTAAGTGCAGAGGCAATAGGAGCCGTCGGTCTATCTAGCCGGGTGACGCAGATTGTCTGGGCCATGTTTTCTGCCGCCGGCACCGGAGCGACCGTGCTGATTGCGCGGGCGGTAGGAGGCAACGACCGCGAGGGCATTGAGCGTACGGCTCTGCAGGCACTTGTTCTCGCGATTGCTCTCGTCAGCGTGCTCACAGCCTTAGTAGTGTGGCAGGCGAGAGCTCTAATGATGTGGTTGTTTACGGCCCAAGGCAAAGTTCTTGACTTAAGTTTCATGTATTTGTCCATAGTAGCCCTTGGTATGCCCTTTATGGCTATTATGCAGGTAGCGGGAGCGATAATGCGCGGCGCGGGCAATACGCAGACGCCCATGGGGATTGCCTTCTTAGTCAATGCCATAAACGTCGGCTTGACTTATGCTTTGATCTATGGGCATTTCGGACTCCCGGCGTTAGGCCTCCGCGGTGCAGCCTTAGCGGCCGTCATGGCACAGGCTTTAGGTGCAGTCTTGGCGTTCTTTGCGCTGACGCGGCTACACGCCATAATTTCGGTCAGTGCCGTGCGGCGGTATCGCCCGCAGCCAGACGTCGTCTGGCGCATTCTGGCTATCGGCGTGCCCGCAGCCTTTGAAATGATTTTCTGGCAGGCGGCTACCATTGTTCTTATGCGTCTGATTGTTCGGTTTGGCACGCACGAGCTTGCGGCGCATCAGCTTGGCCTCACCGCCGAGTCGCTAAGTTATATGCCGGCGGTGGGGTTTGGCATTGCCGCCACCGCGCTGGTTGGGCAAAGTCTTGGGGCAAAGAACCCACACCTCGCCGAGCGCTATGTGGGAGAAACTGTGCGAGTGTGCGCACTGCTGACTGTCGTTACGGCCAGTATTCTTTTTTTTCTGCCCGAGGCCCTTATGGGTGTGCTGACCAATGAAGTCGAGGTCATTAGGCTAGGTGCCATCTATTTGCGGCTGATGGCCTTAGCACAATTGCCGATGCAAATTGCCGGCGTACTAAACGGCGCGTTACGAGGCGCAGGCGACACGAAAGCGCCCATGGTCATAGGTGGCGTGGGGCTGTGGCTAGTCAGACTGCCGCTGGCGTGGGTGCTCAGCGTTGGTTTTGGGCTAGGGATAGAAGGCGTGTGGCTAGCCATGACGGTCGACCTTTTCCTGCGCTTTGGCCTAAGCACATTTCGATACTACCGTGGCCCTTGGCGGACCATACTTGCCGCAGGCACCGAACGCTAGCTGTTGCCATAGCATGGTGTAGAAATGCCTAAGAGGTAGGGATTGTGCCCATGGAAGACGAAAGATGCCTTGTCTGCCAAGAGTCATGCACGGCGGGCCTTAAGGTGCGGGAGCTTGTAATCTGTCCGAAGTGCGAGCGTAGAATCGTCAAAGCGCGGGCCAGAGACGCCGGCTACGGGCAACTCATAGTCAACCTAAGGAAGCTGTGGACAGGAGTGCCATTAGGGGAGAGGTAGGGGAGCGGATGGCTGAGCAAAGAGAGGCTCCGTTGTGGAACGCCATGGCCAAGCACAGAGTACAAGGCCTTTATCCCTATCACGTGCCGAGTCACAAGGGCGGACGCGGCCTCGACCCCTCTTTTGCCGCGCATATGGCCGAGTTTGACCTAACGGAGTTGCCGGGGCTCGACAATTTACTGGCCCCAAACGGTCCTTTGGCTGCAGCCGAAGCGTTAGCGGCCTCACTGGTAGGTGCAGAGGCCACATACTTCACCACCAACGGCAGCACAGCCGGCCTAATGGCGGGGGTATTGGCCATGGCATCGCCGGGCAGCACAGTTTTTTTGCCAGCTAATGCCCACCAATGTTTTTTTGGCGCGTGTGTGCTAGGCGACCTGCGACCGGTCTTTCTGCCGGTGGAGTTTCAGCCCGAAGTCGCGCTGCCTCTCTGCTATACGGCGGCGACTCTCTGCGACAGCCTAGCGAAATGCCGCCCGAGCCTAGTGGTAGCCACTACGCCGACTTATCATGGGGTGTGCAGCGATACCGCCGCTATAGCCGAACTTTGCCGGGAGCACGGCGTGCCCCTGTTAGTAGACGAGGCGCACGGCACCCACCTGATTGTCAGCGATACCGAGGTGCAGTCCGCGGTGCGGTCGGGTGCCGATGTCGTGGTGCAGAGCGTGCACAAGACTGCGGGGGCACTGACGGGGGCGGCTTGGGTGCACTGCTTTAATCCGCACTTCAAGGAACCGCTCAAACGGGCGCTTAGGCTCGTGCAGTCTACCAGCCCCTCGTATCTATTGCTTGCTTCCCTCGACCTAGCGCGAAAAATGCTGGCCACAGAAGGCGCGGCGCGGTTTAGTTTGTCGCGCCGACATGCGGACAAGCTCTCGGCGTCACTGCCTACAGTACTGCTGCCGCCGCCCTGGAAACAGGACCCTTTGCGTGTAGTAGTCGATGCTCGCTACTTTGACATGAGTGGGTTTGCCTTAGAGCAAGTTATGCAGGCACACGGGTTAGCCCCGGAAATGGCGGATGCATATACGGTAACGCTGGTCGTAGGTCTCTCGGAAGGCGATGAAGGCTGTCAGAGAGCGGCCGCCCTCGCCGAGCGCTTGCCGCAGAAGGCCGTTCCCGTATCCGCACAAGTCGCACCAAGGCCGAAGACCTGTGCGCCGCAGGTGTTGGCGCCGCGGCAAGCCTTCTATAGTCAGCGCGTATGGGTGCCGCTTGGAGAGGCGAAGGGTAGAATATGTGCAGAGCCCTTAGTCCCCAACCCGCCGGGCATACCCTTGCTGTGGCCCGGACAATGTATCGAGCAAGCAGATATCGCTTTTCTCTCAGAGCTCTCGGCGGCAGGGGGAAGCTGCACCGGCATTTCTCCCGCCGGAAAAATACTGGTGATTGCAGGTGAAAGCAGTGCGTAGAGGACTGTTTATTTCTCTGGAAGGACCCGACGGCTGCGGCAAGACGACGCAAGCGCAAGCCCTCGGGCAGGCGCTTAGGCAGCAAGGCAAGGAAGTGCTTTTCACGCGTGAGCCCGGGGGTACGGCGCTTGGGGAGGTAATTCGCGACATGCTCCTCTCTTATCGCCACACTAATATGAGCGCCCGCGCCGAGATGCTGCTGTATGCGGCTAGCCGGGCACAGCATGTAGAAGAAGTAATTCTCCCACACTTGCTGGCGGGGACATTTGTCATTTGCGACCGCTTTATCGATTCTAGCCTTGTATATCAGGGGCTCGGCCTAGGCCTGCCGCTGCCTGATGTCTATAACGTGAACTTGGTGGCCGTGCAGGGGTGTCTGCCTGACCTCACGGTAGTCTTTAAGGTGAGCGTAGCTTCCGCCTGCGCGCGCCTGCAAGCCAAACAAACCGAGACTGCCAGCGGCCCCGACCGCATTGAGGCTCGCGGCCTCGAGTACATCACCAAGGTGGCGGCTGGGTACAGCCAGCTAGCCGCCATGTTTCCGGAGCGCGTGGTAGAAGTTGATGCCGAGCGCGACCCCTCCAGCATAACACGTGATATAATAGATAAAATACACGCGTTAGAGAGGGGCGTCAGGGGATGAAACTGGTTATTGCCGTCGTGCAGGATAGAGACAGCCAACGCCTAATTGACCAACTCATACAAAAGGGTTTGCGCTCCACCAAGCTCGCTAGTACCGGTGGCTTCCTTAAGTCCGGCAACACCACTTTACTTATTGGCGTAGAAGACAGTCAGGTAGAGAGTGCCCTAGCCGTCATCGGCGAGACCTGCAAAGCGCGTGAACAGCTGCTGACGCCGATGGCGCCTGCCGGCAGCAACGCTGTAGAGTCCTACGTTCCCTATCCCATAGAAGTGGTAGTGGGAGGCGCGACGGTTTTTGTGGTGGACGTTGCGCAGTTTGTACGCTTCTAGCTAGGAGGAAGGCTGTGTTCTCGGATATTGTCGGGCATAGCTTGGCACTGCGCTTACTGCGGCGCGCGCTAGAGGCAGGGCGTATTCCCCATGCGTACTTGTTTCTTGGCCCCGATGGTGTTGGCAAAGCTACGATTGCCCGCGCCTTTGCCGTTGGCATAATCGGCGGGCCGGAGTGCAGAGAGGGCACACTACACCCGGATATACGGGAGATACGCCCACAAGGCAATAGCCTGCGCCTTAGCCAGATTAAAGAGCTTAGCGCAGAAGCCCTGCTTGCGCCGGCCATAGCCAAGCGTAAAGTCTATATCCTCCACAACGTCGAATCACTTACTATCGAGGCGGCTAACGGCTTTTTGACGCTACTGGAAGAACCGCCTGCGGCGACGCATTTTATCCTGCTAGCGGACAGACCCAATGTCTTTGGTACGATTTCTTCGCGCTGCCAAGTGCTGCGCTTTGGGTTTCTCACATTGCCTGAGACGATGTTGGTGTTAAAACGCGTAGGCGCGCAGGCAGCCGGACTAGAGTCTGCTGCTAGGCAGAGCCTCGGTTCGCCCGGGGAAGCGCTGCGTCTACTCGACCCCGGCGCTTTGGAGCGTCAGCGGGAAATGGCGACGCTGGCGCAATCTATCTTGGGCCTGACCGGCGCTGCGAAGCTAAGCGAGATGGTTCACCTGGAAGATAAAAAGGATGACCTCTACGTCTACGTCAGTTTTCTCGCTTTATGGACGCGAGATGTGTTATGGTTAAAGCTAGGACTGCGCGAGCATCTCGCCTTGCCTTACGTCGAGGAAATCGAAGCGCAGGCAAGGCGCTTAGAGCATGGTGCGATTGTGGCACGCCTTTTGCACCTGCAGGAGTTGCTCACACGGTGGAGTCCCGGCACTAATAAGCGCCTAGTGCTGGACCAACTTTTCTTGGCGCTGAAATAGAGGTGAGTGATATGCCGAATCTAGTAGGCATTAGGTTTAAGAGCGGTGGGAAAGTATACCATTTTGACGCAGGCGATATTCCGCTCGTGCCGGGAGATTTTTGCGTAGTAGACACCGTGCGCGGTCAAGAGTACGGTGAAGTAGTGAGCTTGCCGCGCGCCGCAAGTGACGAGAGCTGCCGCACGCCGCTTAGACCCGTCCTGCGCAAGGCTACGGCCGTCGACGAACAACGCGTCGAATCGAACCAGCGCTTTAAGGAAGAAGCCTTTGCCGTGGCGCTAGAGAAAATTGCGTCTCATCAGCTGCCCATGAAGCTAATCGACGTCGAAGTCGCTTTCGATGGCACCAAAATCCTCTTCTTCTTTACGGCAGACGGCCGCATCGACTTCCGCGAACTGGTGAAAGACCTGGCCCACATCTTTCGCACGCGCATTGAGCTTAGGCAGATTGGCGTGCGTGACGAGGCAAAAATGATAGGCGGGCTGGGGTCGTGCGGGAGAGTCCTCTGCTGTACTAGCTTCCTAGGGGAGTTCGCTCCGGTTTCGATTAAGATGGCTAAAGAACAGCACCTGTCATTAAACCCCGCCAAGATTTCGGGGTTGTGCGGGCGCCTGATGTGTTGTCTCCGCTACGAGAGCAACTTCCCTGAAGTCCTCGAGGCACTCCGCGCAGATAATCGCTGCAAGTGCGAGGCGTGCCACCGGAACTGCGAAGGAGCGGGGAGCAGTGACGAGACTTAATCGCCATAGGAGAACGTGGGCGTTAGTAGTCGTAGCCTTAGCCCTGATGGCGACAGGATTAGTATGGGCCATCACCCTAGACGGCTGGGCCACCCCTAGGGTGCCCAATGACCCTGCGGAACTAGAGCCGGACCCGCACGCCACGCCGGTGGTCGCGCTGCAAGTGGTTGAGGGCATTGCGCGCGGCAGCTTAGGACGCCCCGCTCATATTGTCGCCGCAGACGAGCGGGTTTTTGTCGTGGATACTTTGGCTACGCGCGGGGTTATTAAAGTATTTGCTTTTGACGGCACTTTTGTCACCAGCTTTGGCACGCTAGCGAGTGACGGTTTGGCAGAAATAGTCGATATCGCACTTAATGCGGTCGACAACGTGGTCGTGCTTGACGCGACGCCGACGCTGCATGTCTTTACCGCGGACGGCGCGTTAGAGAAGCGCTTAGACTTAACGGCGCTTGCCGCTGAGCTTGAGGTTATGTGGGCCAAAAGCGTTGTTGCCACTGCCGACCACTACTATGTGTTAACGCTCAATCGGCTGCTTAAGTTAGACTTATCGGGGCGCCTGGTGACTGCTTATCCGACGGCAGGTGACGCAACCGAACTTGGCACGGCGGCTTCGGAGTTCTATATGGGGCCGTCAGGTTTGGCGGTGCGCGAAGGCGTAGTCTGGGTGGGCGACGCTGTGAACGGGCGCCTGCTTGGCTTAGGCGCGGGCACCAAATTTGACGGCGTGTTAACCCTGCCAGCAGTAAGGGGTGTAGCTCCCTACCCAACCAGCCTAGCCGTAGATGCGCTAGGCAACTTCATTGTGGTCGATAGTGCCCGTCAAATGCTGCTGGCACTCGATTACACCGGTCGGCTGCTCGCCGAGCACCGCCTCACAACCAACGAACAGCTAGCCAAGGCTGAAATCGCCGATGTCGCCGTGTCGCCGGGCGGAGAGATTTTTGTCAGCAACGCGCTGGCCGGGACAGTTTCACGCTTTGAGTTAGCGGCCGGCCGCCTGCGGGTGTCCGCCGTTGCCGTGCGGTCCCGCGCCGAGTTCGCCTATCCCTTAGACGTGGCGATAACCCCCACGGGCATGTACGTGTTAGCGGCTAATCCCGCCGTTGACGGAGAGCGCCAAGTGTGGTTTCGTGCGGCGCAAGGAGGAGAACTGCGCCGCGTGCTGGTAGGGTTAAGCACAAACGCAGTGCGCCTTGCCAGCGGCAATGGGGTGCTCTATGTGCTAGAGGGGGATCGGGTCGACGTTTACTCCTTAGAAGGCGAAAAGCTGCGCACCTTTGGCGAAGCGCTGGGGGAATGGGCCGGCTTCAAACAAGTTAACCTGTTTGGGGAAGAGCAAGGCCCGCAAGCCATATACGTCGATGCTACAGGCCGCGTGTTGGTTGCAGATACGTTTAACCACCGCATAGTGGCGTTTACGGCTCTCGGCGAGTTCCTGCAGGAAATACCATTCACCGCAGACGTGTGGCCAGCCGCACTAACTCTCACCGCGGACGGGCAACTCCTGGTGCTTAACACTTTTGGCGGGCAGGTGCTGCGCCTTAATGCCGCCGGGGAGTTGCTGGCCGTTTATGCCTCCCCGGGCCGCGGCTTTGGGCAGCTGCGCGTAGTGGAAGACCGTGGGTTGCTCGGCGGGCCGCGCGACATCATCGTAGCGGCTGACGGCAGCTTTTACGTCTTAGATACGTACAACAGCCGCATCCTTAAGTTTGCGCACACCGGTGAGCCGCTCTATGCCGTCGGTAGCTTCGGCAGCGAGGTAGGGAAGCTGTATCTGCCCACTGCTCTGGCTCCGGCACAGGAGGCGGGGCAAGTATGGGTCGTCGACACCTACAATCACCGCTTGCAGCTGCTGCAGTTAAGATAGGTCTACTATAGAGGAGATGAGTAGCGTGAGCGGCAAACTCTACGTCTGCGCCACCCCGATTGGCAATCTTGCCGATGTCTCTCCCCGACTGCTGGCCACCCTCAAAGAAGTCGACTTTGTTGCTGCCGAGGACACTCGCCATAGTGCGAAGTTGCTGCACCACTTCTCGCTCCATACCCCGCTGATTAGCTACCACAAGCACAGCGGCAAAGCCAAACACGCGCAGGTGCTTGCGGCGCTCTCTGCCGGCAAGCATATCGCCCTGATTAGCGATGCAGGCATGCCCGGCATCTGTGACCCCGGCGAAGAGCTTATCCGCGACGCTATCGCGCAGGGGACAGAGGTTACCGTAATCCCCGGCCCCATGGCCGCAATTGCCGCCTTGGCTATAGCGGGGCTGCCTACCGCCCGCTTTGCCTTCGAAGGCTTCCTGCCGCGGGGACGCACAGATAGGCGCAGCGTGCTCGGTAAGCTGCAGTATGAAGAGCGCACGCTCATCTTCTACGAGGCTCCGCATCGCTTAGCGGAAACGCTCGCGGATTTACTGGAGATGTTTGGTGAACGGCCGGCGGCCGTAGTGCGTGAGCTGACGAAAGTCTACGAAAAAGTCGAGCGCGGTTCGCTGTCTTCGCTCTTAGCCTCTGCCCGGCACGAGCCCGTGCGCGGCGAGATTGTTCTGGTAGTAGGAGGCGCGGAGGTCGGCGATACGTCGTCCGACCTTGACGGTGAGGAGGTAGTGGCTCGTTTGCTTGCTAAGGGGCTCTCCCCGGCTCAGGCGGCCCGCCACGCCGCGCAAGTTTGTGCGCTACCGCGCGCGGAGCTCTATGCTCTGGCCGTGGCGCGTGGAGCACAAATGCAAAAAAAATAGGCGCCTGCGAGGCGCCTTTGTCTATTATGGATGGATGTGGGTTGCTAGCTTCTTGAGGCAACCTTGGCAAATTCTCTTGCCCATGTGAGTGGTGACATCGTCTGCGTCTTGGCAGAAAATGCATGCGGGCTCGTACTTCTTGAGGATGATTTTTTCGCCGTCAACGTAGATCTCAAGCGCATCTTTTTCGCTGATGTCTAGAGTACGACGGAGCTCGATGGGGATAACCACGCGGCCGAGTTCATCAACTTTA
Source organism: Selenomonadales bacterium (assembly GCA_018335585.1). Classification (NCBI taxonomy): domain Bacteria; kingdom Bacillati; phylum Bacillota; class Negativicutes; order Selenomonadales; species Selenomonadales bacterium. Next base: position 6,217 of record JAGXRZ010000062.1, on the reverse strand, counting down.
CGCACAATACCTGTAGATTTCATTGCTAAATTTCCCTCCTTACATGTTTCGACATATTTCTACACCCAGAAAATAGTATACCAACACTACCAATAGCTGTCAATAGGCGTAAGCGATAAAATTTGCTTATAGGTGTAGCCGCCAGCCGCCAGCCGCCAGCCGCCAGGAGAGGAGTGCTCAGTGCTCAGTGCTCAGTGCTCAGTGCTCAGTGCCCAGTGCCCAGTGCCCAGTAGAACGGGGGTCTCTAGCTCCTGGCTCCTGGCTGCTGGTAGAGGAGGCGTGCTTCGTGCTCAGTAGCTTACGGCTTACAGCGGAAAGCGGAAAGCGGAAAGCCACTCCGCGGTTGCAGTTCATGATTGACGATTGATGATTGCCCCCTCACAGCTCACAGCTGAGCGCCCCCACAAGCGACAAGCGACAAGCGACAAGCGACATGCGACATGCCACACCGCCACACTCGACAAGTGGCGCCCACGCCTTTATCCGGTTATAATAAGGGAAGTATTTGTCGCGCCGCTTGTGCGGGCAGGAGGAAACCGATGAACAACAAGTATTACGTCACGACACCTATCTACTACACTAACGCCAACATTCACGTTGGCCACGCTTATACCACCGTTATCGCAGATGCGCTAGCGCGCTATCAGCGCATGCTCGGCAAAGACGTCTGCTTCCTGACGGGGACCGATGAGCACGGGCAAAAAGTAGAACGCAAGGCCAAAGCCGCCGGGAAGGACCCACAGACCTTTTGCGATGAGATTGTGGCTGACATCAAGCAAGTGTGGGCTACGCTTGATATCTCCTATGACATTTTCATCCGCACGACCGAGCGCAAGCACGTAGAGCAAGTGCAGCGCATCTTTACACAGCTCTACGAACAGGGCGATATCTACAAACATCAGTACGAAGGCCATTACTGCGTGGACTGCGAGTCGTTTTGGACGGAACGACAGGTGCAAAACGGCAACTGCCCCGACTGCGGGCGCGCGGTGCAGTGGGTAACCGAAGAAAGCTATTTCTTCAGGCTATCCAAGTACCAAGACCGCATCCTTAAGCACCTCACCGAGAACCCCGAATTCTTACAGCCGACGTCGCGCCGCAACGAGATGATTAACAACTTCCTGTTGCCCGGCTTGTCCGACCTGTGCGTAACGCGCACCACGCATCAGTGGGGCATTCCCGTGCCCTTTGACCCCGAGCACCGCATCTACGTGTGGATTGACGCCTTAAGTAACTACATTACGGCGCTTGGAGTAGGCGACAACAGCGAGCGCTTTAACAAGTTTTGGCCGGCGGACTTGCACCTCATGGGCAAAGAAATCGTGCGCTTTCACGCCATCATCTGGCCGGCGCTACTTATGGCCCTAGATTTGCCCTTGCCAAAACAGGTCTACGGGCACGGCTGGCTCCTCTTTGGCAACGACAAAATGTCTAAGTCTAAGGGCAACGTCATTTCGTCGGTGGAGTTAGCCAACAAGTATAGCTCCGACGCCGTGCGCTATTACCTCCTGAAAGAAATATCTTTTGGCAGTGACGGTAACTTTACCGAGGAGCTGCTCGTACACCGCCTCAACTCCGACCTGGCCAATGACCTAGGCAACTTATTGAGTCGGGCTGTGGCCATGTTGGAGAAGTTCTCACAGGGCCGGGTTCCCGCAAGTTTGCTGGCCGAGGAGCCAGACGGTCAACTCATGGCTATGGCCGAGGCGTTGCCGGAGGCAGTGCGTCAGCACATGGAGAAGCTGCAGTTTGGCGCGGCGCTAGGTGAGATTCTTGAGTTGGCGAAACGAGGCAATAAGTACATCGACGAAACCGCGCCCTGGCAACTAGCGCGCGAGAAGCGCTTCGACCGCCTGGCGACGGTCCTGTATAATCTCGCGGAAGTGCTAAGGGTCATGTCCATACTGCTTTTGCCATTTATGCCGCGCACGCCACAGCGCATCTGGGAGCAGTTAGGGCTAGATACAACGGCGCATGCTAGCGTACTTACTTTAGCCTCCGCGGCGAAGTTTGGCCAGTTTCCGGTAGGTGTACAGGTCAAGAAGGGCGAGCCGCTCTTCCCGCGCGTGGAGTGGGAAGTCCCCGCCGAGCCGGAAGCCGACACTAGCGATGTGCTCACGCCGCCCTTGTTGCCGACCGTAGATATCACCGATTTCGCCAAGCTAGACCTGCGCGTCGTCGAAGTAGTAGCCGCGGAAAAGGTGCCCAAGGCAGACAAGCTGCTTAAGCTCACGGTTAAGCTTGGGCCTACGACGCGCACCATCGTCGCCGGCATAGCCACGCACTATTCCCCCGACGAGCTAGTAGGGAAGCGCGTCGTAATCGTAGCTAACCTCAAACCCGCCAAGATTCGCGGCATCGAGTCGCAAGGCATGGTTTTAGCGGCCAGCGATGAGCACAGCTTGGCTGTCTTGTCGCCGGCGCGGGAGAGCATCTCAAGCGGGGCTAAGGTTACCTAGAGATGTTCCTAGTCGATACGCATGCTCACCTTAACGACCCGGCTTTTGCCCAGGACTTGCCCGCAGTGCTCGCGCGCGCAAGCGAGGCCGGAGTGCGAAAAATTGTAGTTGTCGGGCACAATATGCGCACATCCAGACAGGCTGTCGTTCTCGCCGAGCAGCATAAGGATATCTACGCGACGGTTGGCGTTCACCCGCATGACGCGGTTGAAGTGGGCGAGGATTCTCTAACCGAACTTGCGCGACACCTGCGGCACCCGCGCGTAGTGGCACTAGGTGAGATTGGGCTAGATTACCACTGGAACTCGTGGCCCAAGGAGATTGCACACGCAGCTTTTCGCGCCCAGATAGAGTTAGCGAAGTCGCTTGGGAAGCCTTTCATTGTCCACGACCGCGACGCGCACGCCGATATTTTGGCGCTCCTTAAGGAGCACGCCCCCTACCCAAGCGGGTTTGTCATGCACTGTTTTTCCGGCAGTCTAGAGATAGCGCGAGAATGCCTTCGCTTAGGCGGGTTTATCTCTCTCGCCGGACCTGTGACCTTTAAGAATGCCCCACGCCTGCATGAGGTGGCTCGGCATGTGCCACTAGAGAGGCTCCTCATCGAAACCGATTGTCCCTACCTCGCACCTGACCCCAACCGCGGGCAGCGCAACGAGCCTGCCTTCCTCGTGAATATTGCCAAGGCCGTCGCACAGAGGCGCGGCATTAAGCTAGCCGAGCTTGCTTCAGCCACTACCGCTAACGCACAAATGTTGTTTGGCGTGAGCATTTCTCATGAATGACCTAGTTCGCCCGAGTCGCGTCGCCGAGGTACTAAAGAAGTTTGGCCTCGCGCCGCATAAAGGCCTAGGGCAAAACTTTCTGGTCGATGCGCCGGCCCTAGAGAAAATCGTCGCCGCGGCCGATATTAAGGACAGTGAGCTAGTAGTCGAAATCGGGCCGGGACTAGGCACGCTTACGCGTGAATTAGCCAAGCGTGCGCGTCAAGTCATAGCGATAGAAAAAGACAAAAAGCTTACGCCTGTTCTGGCAGAGACTTTAAGCGACTACGCTAACGTGCAGCTTGTTTTTCAGGACGCCCTAGAAATTGAGTGGGAGGACTGCTTGCGCACTCAAGCCCCGCCGTACAAAGTAGTGGCTAACCTGCCGTACTATGTAACGACACCGCTACTACTAGGGCTCTTAGAGAGCCGCGTGCACTTTTCCCGTTTGGTCTTCCTCGTGCAGCAGGAAGTAGCAGAGCGCATGCAGGCTAAAGCCGACACGCCGGAGTACGGCGCACTCTCATTAGCCGTGCAGTATTATGCTTTGGTCAAGGTTAAAGCCGTGATTCCACCGCGCGCCTTCTTTCCCCCGCCGCGCGTGTCTTCAGCGGTAGTCGAACTAGAAGTGCGCGAGTGCCCGGCAGTGTATTTCGGGCTTAAGGATGAGCGTCTGCTGTTTAAGCTCATACGCGCCGCGTTTGGACAGCGCCGGAAGACCCTAGCCAATTCGCTGACTGCGGGTGGTTTCCCGCGCGAGCAGGTTCTAGAGGCCCTGAGCATCTGCCGTATCCCGCCTGCGACGCGGGGAGAAAAACTCGACTTGGCAGCCTTTGTAGCATTAGCAGAGACAATACGCAGTTTGCGAGAGGAGTGATAGCTATGTTTGTAAGTCCGTCTAAAGGCCCCATGACACTCGATGCAATGGTGACCGACATCGTGGACTACGTGCGGGCCGAACGCACCGCCGACTACCGCCTAATTATCGGCACAGATTCGCATACCAAGAAGGGCACGCATATGGTCACGGCTGTCATTATTCAGCGGCTGGGTAAGGGCGCGCGTTTCTTCTACCGCCATACCGAGCACATGTGCATGAGCAGCCTCAGGCAGAAGCTTTACTATGAGACGGCTATCAGCCTTGACGTAGTCCATGCGCTCAAGGAGAAGCTCTACAAGAACCTGCTCGTCGGCATGCGCATCGAGATTCACGTGGACGCCGGTTTCGTCGGGGCGAGCCGCGAGATTATCCGCGAGATTGTGGGCATGGTAATGGCTACCGGCTTGGTGGCCAAGGTCAAACCAGACTCTTTTGGGGCGTCTGCTGTCGCTGACCGCTTTACAAAGTAGCAGGCCTAGGGTCACCTCCATCACTCGACGGGAGTTGCTCGGGCTACTAGGCACTACCTTCCGCGATGTGCTCGGTGAGCACTTCCCGCGGAACTTTTTTCTTCTTTCGAAAGAAAATTTTCCACGGAGCGTTGCATTTCTTTGCGTTAAGTGTCTTATCAAGTGAGGACAAATGCGGAGGTGAGGGCATCTACCTACAAAGTACAGGAAATTTGATCAGTGAGCCATAACCGGAGGTGCCTTATGCGAAGATTTGTCATGTGGGTTGTCCTGTTCGCCGCCCTGCTCATTGTTAGTTTGGTGGCTATTAGTGTCTCAATAGCTAGGTATGAGGCCAAGCTGGAAGTAGCGGCCCATGCGTTTCCCGTTGGCTCAAGGGGCCCGCTGTACATCACCGTACGCTTTAACGCGCCACCTTCAATCTGGAGGGCCTTTGTGAAGGTGCAGTCCGCGACCTTGGAGGGAACATACTACGAAAGCGTTGACGCTTGGCTTACAGACTTCGACCCGAGCATCGTCAGGATGCCGGTGCCTATTGATGGATTGTGCGATTTTGGGGAGAAACCTGCAAAGCTTCCGTTGCAAGGCGCTGTCCCACCACTTAACATCCTGTTAGAAATTCACCCGACTCGCACGTACGATGGCTCAAAAACTGCATTTACCATCACCGTCTACTATCGAATCCTGTTCCTGCGGCGGCACATTACTTGGGAGACACTTTGGAGGTGATCCGTGGCACAGAGAGTAGGGACATTGCCACATGGCACAAAACGCAACTATATTTAGAAGGAGTGTCTAGGGAATGAAAAAAGCGTTGTCAGTCCTGTGTCTGTTGTTGTTGCTGAACGGAGTGATCACACATGCAGGCGCAAATGAACCCGCCACACTAATCACAGTCAAAGTAATAGGCGTCGATGGTCAGCCAGTCCCACAGGCTTATGTCTCGCTTTGGAATCACTCAACTACGCCTTCAACCATGGTTGGTTCTTCCTATACTAGCTTTGAGGGAGTGTCAGTGTTCACACAGCCTAAGTATGTAGATAAGTGTGGCCAAGGAGTGCATCTGTCGGTCATGGTTTCTGCACCGGGATTCGAGGTAGGGGCATGGCACTGGTCTGTTGAACAGATGCACCAGAGCGGAAAAACAGCTCGTGAAGGAAACGAGCCGACCGAAGCCGTGACAGTTACGCTGAGAAGGCCCATGAGGACCTCCAGCACAGAAGAGCAGGTGACGCAAGAGATCGCTCCGCTGGCCACTCCTCCTGGCACAATAAGGCATCGGTTGGTATGGTGGGATGATACAACATATGCCAATCGTCTAACTACCGTCGCCACGATAAACCAGGTTGGTTACTTAGAATCGTCCTTCGCGTTTAGAACTAATATCAGCACGAGGCTTGAGGTAAAAAGACGGGTTAACCTTGGGGTGTTTCAGCTCCCGCATAATGGCCACTAGTTGACATGCTTGTTTGTCCGCAAGCTGACGGATATAATGACCGTATCTTAGGAAAGGAAAAGACGTCTCTTTTGCGGTGAATTAAGCAGATTCACCCGAGACGTCTCCCCAAACAGCATGTTAATCATAACAAATTACAGGCTGCTTGAAAAGTCGCCCCGCGTTTTTTGTTTGGTGTACAGAGACGG